>DASSXJ010000301.1 GCA_035703895.1 bacterium
AAGATCGAGGTCAAAGGCAACACCGTGGTTGCGACCGACGATATCCTGAAGGCTCTCAGCGTGCAGACCGGGGCCGTCCTCAACACCGTGACGATGCGCAACGGAGTGCGCGCGGTCGAAAAGCTGTACCAAGACAAAGGCTACGTCCTGGCCCACGTCCAGGACGTCAACGTCAGTCCCGAGGGCGTTCTGAGCGTCGAGATGGCGGAGGGCCACATCGAGGCGATCAAGATTGAAGGGCTGCACAAGACCCACGATCACGTCGTGCGCCGCGAGCTGCAGTTCAAGCCCGGCGACGTGTTCAACGTCAACGACGTCAACGCCAGCCTCAAGCGGCTCTACAACCTCCAGTATTTCTCGGACGTCAAGGCGCAGCCGGACACCGGTTCCACCCCAGACCTGGTCGTCGTGACGATCGTCGTCACCGAGCAGAAGACGGCAACGGTCAGCTTCGGGGTCGGCTACGGCACCCAAACCGGGCTCGAAGGGTTTATCGGTTTTCGAGAGAGCAACCTCTTTGGGAACGGACAGGCCATCTCGTTCCAGTACAGCCAAACGGTCCTGTTCGGGTCGAGCTACGCACTGACGTTTCACGAGCCGTACTTCTTCGGCACCCGCGTCGTCATGGATCTTCAGGTGTTCGACACGGTGACGATCCCCACCGATTTCAGCCTCGGGCTCGACAACCAGTTCCAGTACGACTTGAACCAGATCGGTGGGTTCATCTCGTTCTCGTATCCCTGGACGTCCACCGATTCGCTCAACGCCGGGTTCAAGGCGGTGAGCTCGACATTCTCGAACCCGCTCGTGGGCACGAATCCCCCCGCGAACTTCCCGTTCACGCCCGGGCAGGTCAACGCGCTGATCGTGGGGGCGACCCGGGACACCCGCAACGATACGGCCATCCCGACGAGCGGGGAGCGAATCATCCTGAGCAGCGAGCTCGCCTTCCAGACGCTCGGCGGCACGTTCCAGTTCCAGAAGTACGAGGTCGACTTCGAGCACTTCCTTCCGCTGCATGGGGGGGACAGCACGATCCTGGGGCACGTGCATCTCGGATACTCGGGGACCCCGCTGCCGATCCAGGAACAGTTCTACCTCGGCGGGCAGACGACGCTCCGAGGGTATCCCTCAGGGCGCTTCCGGGGAGACCAGGAGGTGCTCGCGCAGATCGAGTACCGCTTCCCCCTCAGCTCGCTGCCGTTCCTCCACTCGTTCGCGGGGATCCAGACCATCCTCTTTGTCGAGGGGGGCGACGCGCAGCCCGCCAACAATGCGCAGTGGAAGCTCCACCCCGACGTCGGCGTGGGCATCCAGTTCAAGACCCCGGTCGGGCCGTTCCGGCTGGACTACGGAATCAGCGGCGAAGGATCGCAGTTTTGGATCTCCAGCGGTGCGGTGTTCTGACGCGCCCACGAAACGGAGACTGTGCGAGGGGGTAGCGTGACATGAAGTGGAATGCCAAGACGATCGGCATCGCGGCGGCGGCGATCGTGCTCATCGCCGCCTTGGGGTTCGTGGTCGCGCGCTCCGGGCCGGCGCTGGGCCAGTCGTTCACGATCGGGTACGTGGACATGGTCAGGGCGGTCGACGCCCATCCCCGGAAAGCCAGTGCGGAAGGGGCGCTCAAAGACTACGCGCAGTCGCAGATCGCCGACGCGCAGCAGCGGATGAAGGGCCTGAGCGCGGGCCAGCAGCAGGATATCCAACGCGTGACGCAACAACAGGTGCTGAAGAAGCGCCAGGAGCTGATCGGCGGCCTCGAAAAGGACATCCGCGCTGCGATCGAAAAGGTCGCCAAAGAACAGGGGGTCGGCATCGTCTTGAGTCGCGAAGTCGTCCTCTACGGCGGGGTGGACTTGACCGATCAGGTCATCAAGGCGATCGGCGGCAAGTAGGGCGCGCATGGCTCGCTTCCTGACATACATGGCGTTGGCGGCGCTGACCCTGGGGTGCACCGCGCGCGCCCCCGCTGGCCGGCCGCCCTCCACCCCTCCGGCTGCCGAGACCCCGTCTGCGGGGTCGCCGCGCGCGCTAAAGATCGCCGTGGTCGACCTCACGCGCGTGACGCGGGCCCACCCGCGGTGGCCCGAGGTGATGGCGCTCGATCGACAGATCAGCGACCTGCAGGCCAGGGTCGCCGCGGCGGTGGCGAATGCCCCCACCATGGTCCGGGTCGACCTCCCCAAGGTTGATCTCACACCGGAGATGAAGGCCGCCATCGAACGGATGCGTCCCGAAGTGCAGCAGGAGGCCGAGGCGGCCAAAGCCGCCGCCCGCCAGGATCTCAACGCCTATGTCGCCCAGCTCAGGTTGGAACAGCAAAAGAAGATCGAGGCCAAGCAGGCGGAAGCGCAGGCGGAGTTGACCAAAGTCGTCGACGAAAAGGCGCAGGCGCTCAGCAAGGACAACCAGCAGTTCCAGCAGCAGACGATGGCGGAGTACCGCCTGCAACTCCTCAACCTCAAGCTGAAGCTCGAGGACGTTCAGCAGACCGGCAAGGGGGAGGCCGACCGGTTGAACGCGCAGATCCAAGCGGTCACCAAAGAGCGGGACGACAAGATCGCCGCGCACGAGAAGGCCAACCAGCAGGTCCTCCAGCAGTTCCAGACCGAGCAGGTGCAGGCCGCCACGGCTCAGATCAAGGCCTACCAGGATCAGCTGACCAAGGAAGGCCAGCGACTGGTCGACGAGCGTTCAACGAAGGCCACCCAAGAGGTGCGCATTAAGCTCGAGGCGATGCAGCAGGAGTTCAATCAGCGCCTGCAGCGTCAGCAGCAGACGATCGTCTCGGCGGCCCGCGACGCACAGACCAGGGAGGTGGAGAAGGTCAAAGCCCAGGCCCAGAAGCAGGCCCAGGCTGAGTTCAGTCAGGTGCGGGCCCTCGAGGGGGAACTGCAGACGGTGGCCCGCGCCCGCGCCCGGCTCTACGCCGTGATCCTGGCGGACCTTCGAGTCGAGGCCGTGGGGTTGGCGCAGGAGAAGCACTGGGACGTGGTGCTCACCCAGACGATCGCCGCGCCGGGCACGATCGACGGAACGGACGAGCTCATCGCCCGCATCAAGCGGTGAGGAACCGGCGATGATGCGATTCCTTGTAGGGCTCCTGGTCGTCGGCGCCGCATTCAGCGCCCAGTGGTGCGGGGGATCGCCGGTCGGGGTCGTGGACACGCAACGCGTCTTGAACGAGAGCGTGAGAGCGTTGCAGTACCAGAAGGAGTTGGACAATCGCGAGAAGCAGATGGTCGCCGAGTTGGCCGCGATCTCGGCGCAGGTCAGTAAGGCCGACCTCAACGCGCGACGGGCTCGGTACCTCACCGAGTTGGGTCAGATGCGGCATGACCTCGAAGGTCAGCTCACCCAACAATTGAGCCAGGTCGCCGGCGAGATCGCCAAAGAAGATCACCTCCGCGCCGTGCTCGTCAAGACCCCGCTCATGTACGGCGGCCGGGATATCACGCAGCAGGTCATCGACCGGCTGAAATAACGGGCTGGAGCGCGGGATGCGGTTGGATGCGCTGGCGCAACGTGTCGGCGGGAAGGTCGCGGGAGACCCGGGCGTCCATGTGGGTGCGGTGGTGCGTCCCGAGGACGCCCGCGCCGGCACCGTGGTGGTCCTGACCGATCCGCGCCGGCTCCCGGAGGTGGAAGCGGCCGGCGCGGCCGTGATCCTGTCTCGGGACGCCCCCGCGACACCCCTGCCCGCGATCCGTGTCGAAAACATCCGCCTCGCGCTCGCCCTGGCGCTCCGCGCGCTCGCCGCGCGGCCGACGCCCGCGGCGGGAGTCCACCCGACCTGTGTGATCGGGGAGGACGTCCGGGTCGGGGAGGGCGTGTACCTGGGGCCGTACGTCGTGGTCGGAGACGGCGTGGCGATTGGAGATCGGGCGCAGATCCACGCCCACGTCGTCCTCGAAGAGGACGTCGAGATCGGGCCCGAGTGCGTGCTGTATCCCCAGGTGACGATTCGGCACGGGTCCCGGCTTGGCGCCCGCGTCGTGATCGATAGCGGGACGGTCGTCGGCAGCGAGGGGTTCGGGTACGCCCAGGATGCCGAGCGGCGCCACGTGCACATCCCCCAAGTTGGGCACGTCGTGATCGGCGACGATGTGGAAATCGGCGCCAACGTGACGATCGACCGGGCCATGCTCGGAGAGACGCGGATCGGCCGCGGCACGAAACTCGACAACCTCATCCACATCGCGCATAACGTGGAGATCGGCGAGGACTGCGCGTTCGCCGCCGGGGTGCTCATCGCGGGCAGCACGCGCATCGGGAATCGCGTGCTGATCGGCGGGTGGACCGGGGTCACAGACCATATCGAGATCGGCGATGATGTGGTGATCATGGGGGACACCGGCGTATCGCACAGCACGCCCTCGGGGGCGGTGGTGGCGGGTCATCCGGCTCAGCCGCGCATGGCGCAGCGGCGTTCCGAGATCGCCTACCGGCGACTTCCCGAGATGGTGAGGCGGATGCGGGACCTCGAACTGCGGCTCCGGCGTCTGGAAGGTGGGTAGCCGCCTCCGGTGGATCGGAGCCGCCAAGGGACGATCGCCGCGCCGGCGCGCCTGGGGGGAATCGGTCTTCACAGCGGCCGGTTCCAGGAGATGGTGCTCCGCCCGGCACCACCCGGCTCCGGCATTGTCTTCCGGCGCGCGTCTGGGGGAGCCGTCATTCGCGCCGTGCTCGACGCCGTCACCGGCACGGATGGACGGGTGAGCCTGGGCGGCGCCGACGGCGTACAGACGGTGGAGCACCTCCTGTCCGCGGCATGGGCGGCGGGGATCGACAATCTGGACGTGGAGCTCGCCGGGGGCGAGGTGCCGGGCATGGACGGAAGCGCCCTCCCCATCTTTGGAGCGCTGCGAGAGGCCGGAGTAGAGCGTCAAGACGCGGTGCGGCCGGTGCTGCGCGTGCGGGCGCCGGTCTGGGTCGGGGAGGGGCCGTCGTGGATCGTGGCGCTGCCCGCCCCCCGATTCGGCGCCGCGTACGTCGTGATGCAGGACGCGCCGCGATTGGGGGATCAAGCCGCGACGTACGATCCGGCGCGGGACGGCTACGAGGAAGTGATCGCGCCGGCGCGAACGTGGGGGTACGAGCGGGACGCGGAGGCCCTCCGCCGCCGGGGCTTGGCGCTCGGGGCGTCGTTGGAGAACACGCTGGTGATCGGGGCAAGCGGCTATCTGAATGCGCCCCGGTTCCCGAACGAAGCGGCCCGGCACAAGATCCTCGACCTCGTCGGAGATCTGGCCCTGCTCGGCCGGGACATTCACGGATACGTCATCGCGGTGCGGGCGGGTCACAGCCTGCACGTCGCCCTCGCCAGGGGGCTCCGCGATCAGGGGGAATGACCATGGGGGACCGCGTGCCGGATCTGATGGAGATCAAGGAGATCATGCGCCACATCCCCCACCGCTATCCATTCATCCTGGTAGACCGGATCCTCGAGTGGGAGCCCGGCCGGCGCATCGTCGGCCTCAAGAACGTCTCCGCAAACGAGCCCTACTTTCTGGGGCACTTCCCCGGCCATCCGGTCATGCCCGGGGTCCTGATCCTCGAGGCGATGGCGCAGGTCGGAGGCGTGCTGGCCTCCCTCCTTCCCGGGGCCGAGCGCAAACTCGCGTACTTCGCCGCGATCGATCGGGTCCGGTTCCGCCGGCCCGTCACCCCGGGCGACCAGTTGATCACGGAGGTGATCGTCACCCGCCTGCGAGACCGCGTGGGGAAGATGCAGGTGACGGCGAGGGTGGATGGGGAGATCGTCGCGGACGGCGTCTTTACCTACTCGATGGTGGATCTCGAAGCGGGGAACCAGGAGGTCGCCGCCGGGCGAATCGTGGATCTCGAAGGGGCCGAGCCATGACGCAGACGAACCGCAGGTCGGCGGTGGAGGACGCGGTGAGCGCGCTCGTGCACCCGACGGCAAGCATCGATCCCGGGGCCGAGCTGGGAGGCGGGGTGCGGGTCGGCCCCTACGCCGTGATCGCGAACCACACGCACATCGGACCCGGGACCTGGATCGGCCCGCACGCCGTCATCGAAGAATGGACGACGCTCGGGCGGGAGTGCCGGGTCTCTCCCTGCGCGGTGTTGGGGGGGGTACCGCAAGACCGGCATTTCCAGGGGGAGCGGAGCTACCTTCGGATCGGTGACCGGGTGACGGTGCGCGAGTACGTAAGCGTCAGCCGGGCTACCGGCGAGGATGCCGAGACCGTGATCGGGGACGACACACAGATGCTGGCGTACGCGCACGTGGGGCACAACTCCCGGATCGGGAAGAGTGTCATCATCACCAACGCGACCCAGATATCCGGCCATGTGCTCATCGAGGACCGCGCGGTGTTCGGCGGGCTCGTCGGGGTGGCCCAGTTCTACCGCATCGGCACGATGGCGATGGTGAGTGGCTGTACCGCCATCCGCAAGGACGTGCCCCCCTACATGCTCGTCGAGGGCGATCCCCTGCGGATCGTGACGATCAACCGCGTCGGCCTCACACGGGGGGGGGTGCCGCCGGAGATCCAGCTCAAGCTCCGGCGCGCCCACCGGCTGCTCGTCCGGTCCAGGCTCGACGTCTCACATGCCCTGGAACGGATCGAGGAGGAGTTGCGGGATTGCGATGAGGTGCGGCATCTCGTGACGTTCATCCGCGAAAGCCAGGCGCGGGGGATGGGGATCGGACGGTGACGGGCGCCGAGGCCCCGGTTGGCCTGATCGCCGGTCGGGGCGCGCTCCCGATCGCCCTCGTGGAAGAGGCGCACCGGCAGGGTCGCCGCGTGGTGTGCGTGGACTTCTTTGAGGCCGATCAACACCTCCAACAAGTCGCCGACGCGTATTATGCCGTGTCGCTTGGGGACTTTGGCGGGATCATCCAGGCCTTCCGGCGCAACGGTGTGCGCGAGGTGTTCCTCGCGGGAAAGGTCGACAAGCTCCCCGGACTGCGCAATGCCCAACTCGACGCGTATGGGGAGTTGTTGGTCCGCCGCACTCGTGATCACCGGGACACGAGCCTCGTCGGCGCGTTCCTGGCGTTCATGCGCACCTCGGGGTTCGAGGTCGGCCATCAGGAGCGGTACTTACGCCACCTGGTCCCGGAGCCGGGGGTGCTAAGCTGGCGCGCTCCGTCCGAGGCGGAGGCGGCCGACATCCGGGCCGGGTTCCGGTACGCCTCGAACATCGCCGCGCTCGACATCGGCCAGGCGGTGGCCGTCCGCAACGGGGCGGTGGTCGCCGTCGAGGCCGCGGAAGGCACCGACGAGATGATCCGGCGCGCCGGGACCCTGGCCGCTGGCGTTGTGGTCGTCAAGGTGAGCCGTCCCCAACAGGATCCCCGGTATGACATGCCCGTCATGGGCCCACAAACGGTGCACGCCCTCGCCGCCGCAAAAGGGACGGCGCTTGCCGTCGAGGCCGGCCGTACCTTTCTCCTGGAACGGGATCAAGTCGTCGCCGCGGCCGCGGAGTCCGACATCGCCATCGTCGCCGCGACCGCAGGGACCGCGATCCCGTAGCGCGTGATCAGCGCTCCCCCCCGCCTTCTGATCATCGCGGGTGAGGTATCGGGAGACCATCACGGGGCCCTCCTGGCCGCGGCGCTGCGCCGGCGGCGCCCGGATCTCGCGATCGCCGGCGCCGGTGGCCCCGAGATGGCGGCCGCCGGCGTCGACATCCTGATCGAGAGCCTTCGCTGGGGGGTCTTTGGATACGTCGAGGCGTACGTGCGCCTTCCCCTCTTCGCCGTGCGGTTCTGGACCCTCGTTCGCCTGATCGACCGCTACAGGCCTGATCTGCTCGTGCTGGTGGATTTCGCGGGGATGAACCGGGAGTTGGTCGCGCACTTCTCCGGGCGTGTCCCGATGGTGTACTTCGCTCCTCCGCTGACGACCTTTCGTCGGGGCGCCTCAGCAGCACGGATGGCCCGGGCGGCCGTGCGACTGCTGACGGTGCTGCCGTTTGAGGCCGAGACGTACCGGCGCGCCGGCGCGGACGCCGTCTTCGTCGGCGATCCGACGGTGGACGCCGTGGCTGCCGCAGCGGCGCCTGCTGAGCAGCTCCGGGTAGAGTGGGCGATCCCCCCCGGACCGGTCATCGGCCTCCTGCCGGGGAGCCGCATCGGGGAGATCCGGCGTCTGTTGCCTCCCATGCTCGATGCCGCCCGGAACATGCGCGGTGACCGGGCGGTCCATTACCTTGTGCCGGTCGCCGCGCCGTTTCTCCGGCCGGAGATTGCGCGCGCGGTTGCCACGGTCAATACGCCGATCCGCCTTGTCGACGGACGCGCCGTCGACGTCATGCGCGTGGCAGACATCATCGCGGTGGCGTCGGGGACGGCGACGGCGGAAGCGGCGTGCGTCGGCGTCCCGATGGTGGTCGTGTATCGACTCTCCCGCTTGACCTCATGGATCGCGCGCAGGTTCGTGGCCACTCCCGCGTTTTACGAGATCGGGTTCTCGATCCCGAACATCGTCATGGGGCGGCGGATCGTCCCTGAATTGCTGAATGAAGAGGTGACGGGGTCCCGCATCCTGGCGGAGGTGGATCGATTGCTGACGGATTCCAGCGCCCGTACCCGGATGGGGCTCGATCTCGCCGAGGTCAGGCGGCGCCTCGGACCACCCGGGGCGTTGGATCGCGCCGCCGAAGAGACCCTCCGCGTGCTGGACAGGTCCCGGCAGGTCACGCTACGATAGGGCCATGGCCGTGCAGACAATGTGGTCCGCGGTGCGGAGATTCCTCTTCTGGGCCATCCCGGTGATCCTCGTGGCCACACTCGTCTGGACGTTCCTCCCCCGCGGACGCTCGGCCCCCTCGGCGTCCTCGCGGGTCCCACCGGTGCACGAGGCTTGGAACTCCGGACCCCGGTCGCCCGGCAGCGCTCCGTATGCCCAGATCCAACAGGGGGATCTCGAGGGGATCGACGACGGCGGACACGAGCGGTGGCGGATCGTCGCCGACGAAGTCACCGTGGTGGAGAACAAGGAGACCGTGTTGTTGCGGAACGTGCGGGCGACCTTTTTCCAGAACGGCGGGGGAACGATCATCGTCACCGGGACGCGGGGGCGCTACGATACCAAGACCCATGAGGTGGAACTGAACGGCAACGTGCACGGCAAGAGCACCAATGGTCGCGAGCTATTCGCGGACCGGCTGCAGTTTGCGCCCAGCTCGGGAAAGGTCACAGGATCCGGGCACATCAAGCTCCTCCAACAGCATGTCATCATGTATGCCGACCGGTTGAGCAGCGATACGATACTCGGGGAGACCCAGTTTTTTGGTCACGTGCACGCCGCCGCCCGGTAAATCCGCGGTCGCCGTGGTGCTGCTCGTTGCCTCCGCGCTCTGGTGGCCGGGATCCGCGGCCGTGGCGGCCCCGGCGCCGCCGGGCCGCCCGTCTCTCGAGGTCACAGGGGCGACCCGCATCGAGTACGACGACGCCTCGCACGAGTGGATGTTCCGCGGACCTCGGGTGGTCGTGGTTCGAGGGACGCTGCGGATCGAGGCCCCCGAGGTCCGGTATGCTGAGGAGATCCAGGAGGTGACGCTCCCAAGCGGGGGGACCGCATTGACCCCCACGTTCGAGGTCACGGCCGACCGGCTGCAGGCGAACTTGCGGACCCGGCACGTGACGGCAGAGGGGCATGTCGCCGGGCGGTTTTCGGATGAGTCGGAGCCGATGATGTGGGGGACGTTCACGGCCCACCGGATCGAAGTCGACGATCGCGCAGAGCGCCGGCAGTTCGTCGCAACCGGTCGGGTGGTCATCGTACGCGGAGACCGGCACCTCAGCGGCGATCGCGTCGTGTACGATCACCAGGTCCAGCAGGGGACGGTCGATGGCCAAGCGGAGCTCGCGCGAGGCTCGGACCGGCTCCGCGCGGATCACGTGTTTGCCGACCTGCGGCGCCACGAGGCCAGGGCGGACGATCACGTCCTGCTGGACCAAGACGGGATCCACGGCTCGGCCGACCACGCCACCTACAACGAGCCCGACCAGACGGCGGTCCTGCTCGGGAACGTGAAAATCCTCCGGGGCCGCGACACCCTGGCGGCCGATCGGGCCACGGTGCTCCTTGGGCGGCATACGGCGATTGCGGAAGGTCACGTCGAGGTCGTCGCCTACCCGGAGGGGGCTGCGCCATGACCCGCGTCGTCCGGTTGGCTCCTCCCCGGGGGCTGCTTCGGGTCGATGGCCTCGTCAAGCGCTACGGCCCCCGGTGCGTCGTCGACGACGTGTCGCTCGAGGTCGCCCCCAAGGAGATCGTCGGCCTCTTGGGGCACAACGGCGCCGGGAAGACGACGACGTTCTATATGATCGTCGGACTGGCGCGTCCCGACGCCGGTGAGGTGTGGATCGGGAGCCGGCGGGTCACCGACGAGCCGGTCGACGTCCGGGTTCGCGCCGGCCTCGGCTATCTTGCCCAGGAGCCGTCGGTGTTCCGCCGGCTCACGGTGGAGGAGAACCTCCTGGTCGTGCTCGAGCAGCGGGGGCTTCCATCGGACGTCAGCCGTCAGCGGACGGACCGGCTCCTGGAAGAGTTCGGCCTCGAGGCCGTGCGCCGCCAGCCGGCGTGGACCCTCTCCGGCGGAGAGCGGCGGCGCGTCGAGATCGCCCGGGCGTTGTCGCTCGAGCCGACCTTTCTCCTGTTGGACGAGCCGTTCACCGGGATCGACCCGAGGTCAGTGCAGGAGCTCCAGCGCACGGTGCGCTACCTTCGCGAGCGAGGCCTGGGGCTCGTCATCACCGACCACAACGTTCGCGAGACGCTGGCGATCACGGATCGCGTCGAGGTCATTCACGAAGGCCGGATTCTGTTGCGCGGGAAG
>DASSXJ010000302.1 GCA_035703895.1 bacterium
GGAAGACCACACGTATGAGATGGGGTTCCATCTTCGACCTGACTATTGGGGGCGAGGCCTGGCGGTCGAGGCCGGGCTGGCGATTATCGCCTTCGCGTTCGAGACGCTCGGCGCACACGCCCTCTTCGCCGGCCATCACCCCGAGAATACCGCATCACGAAAGGTGCTCGAGAAGCTCGGGTTCGCCTTCGCGTACGAAGAGTTCTACCCACCGACCGGTCTCAAGCATCCGTCGTACCTGTTGACGAGCCAAGGTCGCCCTTAGCTCGCGACCCTCGACACGAGCGGGCGACGAAGGCGAGGTTACTCGCCCACCCAGCCGACGGCCTCGCACCACAGCGTCGCCGAGAACGCGTCGCGATGCTCTCCCCCCGTGAAGTCGCCTTCGTCCTTATTATAGGAGTCACACTTCCGGCTCGAGGACGAAGTCGAACGTTCCGGCGGCCGTACCAGGGTGCGGGAAGTACACCGTGACCAGCGTCCGATACCCGGGAACGGCGACACGCAGGTGGATATGCGGCCCTAGGCCGGTGCCACCCGGAAAGTTGCTCTCGAAACGGTATTTTCCCGAACCATCAGTCACGACCGTGCCACGGTGCACATCATCATACTGACCGTCGGGCCCGCGGAGCCAGAATTCTACGTGGGCACCTCTGAGGACTGAACAATCGATGCCCGAGCGTACAATCCCCGTGAGCACGAAGCCGGTCCCGACCCGCGGCCGAATGGGGGTATTCGGCTTGTAGGCGGGATCCCCGTAGCCCGCTTCCGTCAGCGGGCACCGTGCGGCCGTCGACGGCGGCGTCGCGCCATGTGTGGCGCCGGCGAGCGCTCCGAGATTCGCTGCAAGCAGAATGCCCATCGTGAGCCAGGCCTTGCCGTTTGTCTGCACGCGTGAGCCCTCCTGAGTCGCCGGGTGCCGGCCGTTACATGATCCCCTCAAGAGGTTCGCGCAAGAAGACCCCGGCCCTTCCCCTACGCTGTGCTATCGACATCATCCCGGGGAGTCGACGTATCGAACGGAATACTCGGATCCCCAAGCGTTGAGGATCCGTCCCTCATCGTGTGGGTCGAGCCATGCCGCGCCGTCCACGTCGAAATGGTAGATGACGCGGCCGGGGGGTAGATAAATCGTGATCGTCCAGTCACCGCCCATCGTGCGAGCAAGCGGGTGGACGGTGGGACCCCACCCGTTAAACGGACCGACCACGGCCACCCGCCTGGCCCCCGGCGCAAGTGAACCGGGAAATCGAAGGGTGACCGCCGTGAGAGAGGTGAACGCTCTTCGCATGGTCGTTCCTCCGTAGCTTAGATCCCGCGCTGCCCATACGCCAAAGACATCCAAACCCACCTGATCGGCGTGTTCGATCTGCTCGACCAAGTTGCGCAGACGGTCCGATGCATTGACCGCTAGGCTGCTCTCGTCGAATGCCGCCGCGAAGCTATCGATGCCAATTTGCAACTCAGGCCTCGCTCACCACGGATTTCCCTCTGGCCCCGGCGTGTAGTTCACGGGAGGCTACCCTTGATGTTCGCGACCTGCTCGAGGTACGGAGGGGACGGTTCCCTTACGTGTGTAGCATGCCATGGTTGCATGACGGCGGGTATTGTCCAATCGGGCCTCTGTGGCTGCCCATCCGGGCTGCATCGAACCACGCCGCCCCCGCGTGGCTGTGGGCGCGACGGGGGATAGGGGAGCGGGGATTACAGAAGATCGCGTTGCACCGCCGCAACGGCGGCGCGCGCGCGAGTATCCGCACCCAGCTTTCTCATGGCGGACGTGAGGTGCGCTTTCACGGTACGTTCTCCGATGTTGAGCGAAGTCGCGATCTCTTTGTTCAGCAACCCTTCCGCGACGAGGCGCAGAACTGCCTGCTCGCGGTTGCTGAGGAGCGCGGGTGGCCGCGCCCCGCCGGTCGCGGCGGTGGCGTGAGCTCGAATTCGACGCCCTCTTGCTGGAGGTCAAACAAACAATTCATCGCCTCCGCTCGCCCGGGAGAGCCCTTTATTCCGCATTGGACTCATCCTGCACGAAGCTGTATGTCACGGGGTCGGAGACGCGCGGCTTCGGTGTACGGGACGCCCGTCCCCGCGCCGGTCGACCCATTGGCCGGGTAGGAGCCTCGGCCTCAACGCTGGCCCGAGATCCCAGGGTCATGAGAGCCGTTACCGTTAGCCACACCAAGAAACGGTAGACAGAAAATTAGCTACGCGATAGGGGAAGCCGAGAATCTGTCGCAACATGTAACTCTATTCACCTTAACCGGTGCCGTATCCCGGTACTGTGTGCACGGAAAAATGGAAGAGTAACAAGTAAAGACCAGAAGTTCTGGGGAGGACCCACGGGCGCGCTAGGCGAATGCGGGCATCGTCGTGAATCCGCACCGCTGGTTGGCTGATGCCCGCGGCCGCGAGCTCGTCCGCACGGCAGGGACCGTACTTATCGTCTCGGCAGCCTACTACCTCGGCGCAAGGCTCGGGTTGGTGCTCAAGTTTGCCGCGATCACACCATCCGTGCTCTGGCCGCCGAACGCGATTCTCACCGCTGTCCTGCTGCTCGCTCCGCCGCGCCGGTGGTGGATCTACCTTCTGGCCGCGCTGCCTGCCCACCTCATCGTAGAGATGCAGGCCCACTGGCCGACCCCCCTGGTCCTCGTGCTCTTCATCACGAATTGCGGCGAAGCCCTGGTCGCCGCAACTTTAGTACGTAGCTTCAGCGGCGGCGAGGCGACATTCAACACGCTGCGCGGGGTGGTCGTGTTCATCATTTGTGCGGGTTTCGTGGCGCCCTTTGTCTCGACGTTCCCCGATGCGGCGGCGATGGCCAGGTTTCGGGGCGAGGATTACTGGCTCGACTGGCGTACCCGGTTCCTGGACAACACACTCGCTGAACTCACGGTGGCCCCCGTGATCTTTATGGCGTTGCGGACCGGGCGCGCGCGGATCCGGAACCTTGGCCACTGGGGAGTGCTGGAGGGCGTATGGTTCTGGGCGGGATTCCTCATCGTCGGGGTCGTCGTCTTCCTGGGAGCGGAGATCATTACAGGCGACTTTGATGTCCTCTTTCGTATCCCGTTCATCTTTGTCTTGCCGTTTCTCCTCTGGGCGGCCGTTCGCATGGGTCCCTTGGGGACGAGTGTCGGCCTCTTGGCGGTGGAACTCCTTGCGATCTGGGCGGGCGCACGCGGGCGGTGGTCGTCGCAATTTCCGGCTGCGATCGTCAACGTACAGTCGCTGCAGATGGTTTTGATGGCCATCGCCATCCCGCTGATGTGCCTGGCGGCGCTGATCGAGGAGCGGCGGGCGAGCGAGGCGATCAAAAGCGCGATCCTTGCGTCGCTGACCAGCAGCGCCGCCGTCTTCGACCGGGGTGGCCGGGTGCTTTCCGTCTCGGAGACGTGGGGTCACCCGTCGACGGACGGCCCAGGTCGCTCCCTGTTCCGCGACGGCGCGGGGGGGACCTACGCCGAGGTTTGTCGGCTCGTGCTCCCCCCGGACAACCCTTCCCTCGCTGAGAGAGTGATCGCCGGAGTTCGGTCTGTCGTCGAGGACTTCCGCCCCAGCTTCTCGCTGGAATACTCGAGCGGCATCCCCCCACGAGAACACTGGTTCGCGATCTCCGCCTCGCCGCTGCAGAGGGTGGACGGCGGCACCGTGTTGTTCTGCACGGATATCACGGCCCGCAAACGGATGGAGATCGAGACCAAACAGGCCTGGGACGAGTTAGCGCACTCCACGCGCGTCTCCACGATGGGGGCCCTCGCCGCCTCCCTGGCGCACGAGCTCAATCAGCCGCTGGGCGCAGTGTTGAGCAATGCAGAGGCGGGGCAACTGCTCCTCGGCCGGGACGCCATCGATGGTTCTCAACTCGAAGCGATTATGCACGACATCGTTGCCGACACGCAGCGCGCCGGGGAAGTCATCCGCCGGTTGCGGGCGTTGCTGCGAAAAGGGGAGAGCTCGCTACAGCAGCTCGATCTGAACCAGGTGACAAGCGATGTGCTGGACTTCGCCCACAGCGAACTCATCACGCGGAACGTCACCGTGGTTCGCCAGTTCGTACCCAGCCTACCCACCGTGCTAGGCGATCGCGTTCAGTTGCAACAGGTGCTTTTGAATCTTATCCTCAACGCTTGTGATGCGATGAGCGCGGTCCCCCCGGCTAGCCGCACGCTGACGATCGGCACGTCGTCGGGACAGGCGGGTGCCGAAGTGTCGATTAGCGACCGTGGCAACGGCATTGCCCCTGGGATCCAAGACCTGCTTTTCGAGGCGTTTGTGACGACAAAACCGCAGGGGCTCGGCCTCGGACTGTCTATCTGCCGCTCTATTATCACGGCCCACGGCGGGCGGCTCTGGGCCGAGAACAACCCTGACAGAGGAGCCACGTTCCACTTCACCCTACCCGTGGCGCCGCTGCGTGCCGTCTAGGCCGCCGCGTCCGCCGGGGGGGGCGGGGGTGGCCCCCCGGTCGGTCGGGGGGCGAAGGCTCTGCAAGACGCGCCGCGCCTCGTCTATGCAGGATGTGGGAGTACGGGTTCGTATCAGTAGGCAAAATGGATCGATCCGGTTAGCCTGGCCTAGTTGTGTGTCCCTGAGACGTACGTTTGCCTGGTACACTCTTAACTAGTAGGGTAGAGTAACCATGGTGCCGGAGGGAGAACAGGTTAGGGTCGCCGTGGTAGACGATGACTCCAGCATGCGGACCGCGCTTGCGCGCCTGCTCGGGGTCGCGCAGTTCAACGTCCGCACTTTCAGCTCGGCAGACCAGTTACTGAACAGTCCCGCGGAGTTTGAGTGCGTCGTGATCGACGTCCACCTGAGCGGGACGAGCGGGATAGGTCTCCACGCTGCCCTCAGGAGCGCGGGCCGCGAGGTGCCGGTCATTCTGATCACAGGCCACGACGCTTCCTCGGCCGAGGCGTATGCGCGCACGGCTGGGGTTCCTTATTTGAGGAAGCCCGTGCTAGCCCGCGACCTTCTGCGTGCGATGGAGTTGGCGATTAGGGGCGGCAACAGAGCGACGGGTCTCGAGAAGAGACAGAGGGGCTGAAGGCGGCCCTCAGCGCCCCTGGGGGCCTGGCAGGGACACGGGAAGGGCCAGTTCGTCTGCCATCCGGATGAGTGCGGTGAGTGAATCGGCCTCCATCTTCTGCATAACGCGGGCGCGATGCACCTTGATTGTGTACAGTCCAGCCCCAAGTTCACGCGCGATCTGCTTGTTGAGCATCCCCGCCACGACCCGTTCGAAGACCTGGCGCTCGCGCGGGGTCAACCGCCGGAGCCGGGCTTCGAGCCGCTCACGCTTGGCGCGCCGCGCTTCCCGCTGCGCCGCCTCTCCTAGAGCTCGTTCAACGGCGTCGACGAGATCGCGACGAGCCACTGGCTTGAGGAGAAAATCTACGGCTCCGAATTTCATGGCGCGCACGCTCTGCGGCACATCGCCCACGCCCGTCACGAACACTACGGGCAAGTCATGCCCCGCGCGGGCCAAGGTCTCCTGGAGCTGGAACCCGCTTTGCCCGGGCAGGTGAAGGTCCAACACCAGGCAGCCGAACTTTGTCGTCGCCCCGCGGGAAAGAAAGGCCTCCGCGGAGTTGAAGGTTTCCACCTCGTAGCCGGAGGCCCTGAGCAGCCGGCTGATCGCCGTGCGAAATGACGCGTCATCGTCCGTAACGAAGATGACCGGCGTCGACGGTGGCGGGCCCGCCTGATCAGATCCGAGGTGACTGTACATCGTGGCCGTGCTCTCCCGTGACCCGGCTTGATCTTACTTTGAGCAGAGCGACGGTGCCATCATCATATTCGATGTTGGATGGCCCCACCAGTGTGTTCCCGACAAGCCACCCATTGATTCTAACTTTACCCAGCGCCGCCGGCCAATTGCACCAAGGTGGCATGTCATTCCTCCCCCCCCCCGCCCGGACGCCGGCGGTGATAGGGCTCGTGCTGCAAGCGCGCGTCGGCGACGCGGCAGGCACGCTTCTGATCGACAGCCGATGATCGACCTGCTTCGGGTCAAATTGGGCGGATTCCAGATCGTCACGAAGACTCGCCTCGCACCGGGCCGGGCTTTAGCCTCGCCATCTTGGCGATGCCGGAGAGCGGGGGCAGTTAACCAGTCCATCTGATCTTCGGCGCGCCAACCCCGTAAGTCACTTATCAGTTCCCTTCGCGCGGGTTTTTCCTCCAGCATACAGACAGGTGTTCGTTTGGAGGACGCCCGCAGGTGAGACACGCCATCTGGCAGATGTGTGACCTCGATTGACGGCGCCTGTGTAGCCCCGCCGACCTATTCTACCAAAGTGCAATGGCGGAGCGGCCACGCGACGCGGTACCGTAGAGTAAGATCAGCATTACGCCCATTACTCAAACAACTGACGGAGACCATTCCGACGAGAGGGGGACGAGGGTATTCCGCCCGCGGACGGCATTGTCCGATGACTTTTGCCATCTCGGAGGCTACTCCTGGCTCGAAGCGAGCAGGTGAAATATGGTTGAAACAGAGGATGTGTTGCGACGGCAATTATACGGCCAAGTTCGTTTTCCCCGAAAGGAGATCGATCATGTCCGCACTATCGTCATCGCCCGCGCGGCGCAGCTTTCTTGCCACCTTAACAGCCGCGTGTGCCCTCGGTCTTGTCCTGCTCCCTCGCTACGCCCAGACCGTTCCGAGTGCCGATGACCAGGCCTCCGTCATTGGTCTGCTTCCCACGACGGTGCGCGCAGCGGCCGCAGATAACTCAATCCGCCCCTTCCACATCAACGTTCCGGAAGCGGCACTCGTCGACCTCCGTCGACGCATCGCAGCGACACGGTGGCCCGACCGAGAGACGGTCACTGATCAATCCCAGGGCGTGCAGTTGGCGGCGATCCAGGCGCTCGTACGCTACTGGGGGACGGGCTACAACTGGCGGAAGGTAGAGGCGAAGCTGAATGCCTTGCCGCAGTTTGTGACAACCATCGACGGGCTCGACATTCAGTTCGTGCACGTCCGCTCTCGGCATCCGAGCGCGCTGCCGCTGATCATGACCCACGGCTGGCCCGGCTCGATCATCGAACTCCTGAAGGTCATTGCTCCGCTCACCGATCCCACGGCTCATGGCGGACGCGCGGAGGACGCCTTCCATCTCGTGCTGCCCTCGATGCCCGGATACGGCTTCTCGGGCAAGCCGCAGGGCACCGGCTGGGACCCCGACCACATCGCGCGAGCCTGGGCGGAGCTGATGAAGCGCCTCGGGTACACCCGCTACGTCGCCCAGGGCGGCGACTGGGGGTCCCCTATCTCCAGCGCGATGGCGCGCCAGGCGCCAGCAGGGCTGCTGGGCATCCACGTCAACTTGCCCGCGACGGTGCCGGCGGAGGTTGCCAAGGCCCTCAACGACGGCGGGCCCCCGCCAGCGGGACTCTCCGAGAAGGAACGCGCGGCGTTCGACTCGCTCAACACGGCCAACAAGAAGGGGGACAGGGGCTACTTCGTGATGATGACTGCGCGGCCGCAGGCCGTCGGGTACGGCCTGACGGACTCCCCGGCCGGTCTCGCGGCGTGGATGCTCGTCCATCCAGGCTTCGCGCGGTGGACGTACAGCGGCGGCTTTCCCGAAAGCTCCCTGACGAAAGACGATGTGCTGGACGACATCACGCTGTACTGGCTGACGTACAGCGCGACCTCGTCAGCACGGCTGTATTGGGAGAACAGCGGACGCAACGTTGTTGTTGCGGCCGCGCAGAAGACCGCCGAGATCTCGCTCCCGGTGGCCATCACGGTATTTCCGGGGGAGAGCTATCGAGCTCCAGAGACTTGGGCCCGGCGCGCCTATCGCAATCTGATCTACTTTCACGAGGTGGACGAGGGCGGTCACTTCGCGGCCTGGGAACAGCCGGAACTCTTCGGTGCCGAGATCCGTGCGGCGTTCAAATCGCTGCGCTAATTGGAGCGAGACAATGTCCGAGAAAATCGACCATGATCGCCGCCGCTTTTTGGGCCTTGCGGCCATGAGCATTGCTGCCGCCGAGCTCGGCGTGATCGGCTCTGCGAACGCACAGTCCGGCAAGACAAAGCCAGCAAGTCAGCCCACGGCGGAGGCGCGGCAGTTGACGCCCGGAGCGGTTCAATCAAGGCCAATACCCATTGAAGGTGAGCTTCCTTCTCTCGGCGGCGCGACCGGGTGGCTCAATTCGTCACCCTTGACGGCGGCCGGCCTGCGCGGAAAAGTCGTCCTCGTCGAGTTTTGGACGTATACCTGCATCAACTGGCTACGCACACTTCCCTATGTCCGCGCGTGGGCCGAGAAATATAAGGATCGCGGATTGGTGGTGATCGGCGTGCACTCGCCTGAGTTCGCATTTGAGAAGAACGCCGAGAACGTTCGCCGAGCCGCAAAGGACCTGAGGGTCGATTATCCGATCGCGGTCGATAGCGACCACGTGATATGGCGTGCGTTCAAAAACGAATATTGGCCGGCCCTCTATTTCGTCGATGCGCAGGGGCATATTCGACATCATCAATTCGGCGAGGGCGAATACGAACAGTCGGAAATGATCATTCAGCGATTGCTGGCCGAGGCCGGCATCGGCGGCATCGGGGATGAACTGGTTTCGGTCGATGGCCGTGGTGTCGAAGCGGCCGCCGATTGGGGCAGCTTGAAGTCGCCGGAAAACTATGTCGGCTATGAGCGCACCGAGAACTTTGCGTCTCCCCGCGGTCCCGCATTGGACAAGCGTCGCGTCTATGCCGTCCCCGCGAGGTTGAGCCTCAATTATTGGGCCCTTTCGGGTGATTGGACGGTGAAGACACAGGCCATTGTGCTGAACAAGGCCAACGGGCGGATCGCCTACCGCTTTCACGCCCGCGATCTTCACCTCGTCATGGGACCGGCAGCGCGAGGAACCTCCGTGCGATTTCGGGTGCTCATCGATGGACAGCCGCCGGGCGTCGCTCACGGAGTTGACGTTGACGACCAAGGCAATGGCACAGTTGCCGTACAGCGGCTGTATCAGCTAATCCGACAATCGAAGCCCATCGTTGATCGACAGTTCGAGATCGAGTTTCTCGATTCAGGTGTGGAAGCCTTTGTGTTCACGTTCGGCTGATCCACGACCAGAGGCTAGGCACGCGATCACGACTGAAAGGAGCACACACCACAACGAGTGGATGGCGAGCCCCGTAGTCCTGATGGCCACCTGGACATTGGATGGTCTCCCGGCACCTCGGGCATCGCCACCAACCCTGAGGTGAATGGAGGAAGATAAATGCCTGAAGAAACCAAGCACGATCGCCGCCGTTTTTTGCGCCATGCCGCCATGACGATCGCGGCCGCCGAGTTCGGCATGCTGGGTTTTGCGGACGCGCGATCCAACACAGAGCCCTCAGGGCTAAAAGGAGAACAGAAAATGAGCCAACCCACTCAGGCCCAGTCTACATCCCAAGCCCAAGCCGTGCATCCCTTCCGCGCCAACGTGCCGGAAGCGGGCCTCGCCGACCTTCGCCGACGCATCGCGGCCACCCGCTGGCCCGAAAAGGAGACCGTCGCAGATCAGTCGCAAGGCGTGCAACTCGCGACGATTCAGAAACTCGCGCACTATTGGGCGACAGATTACGATTGGCGCAAGTGCGAGGCCAAACTGAACGCCCTGCCGCAATTCATGACGAACATCGATGGGCTGGACATTCACTTCATCCACGTCCGTTCGAAACATGAAAATGCGTTGCCGCTGATCGTCACACACGGATGGCCCGGCTCGATCATCGAGCAGCTGAAAATTATCGGTCCGCTCACCAATCCGACGGCGTTCGGCAGCCGGGCAGAGGACGCCTTCGATGTCGTGATTCCGTCGATGCCGGGCTACGGTTTCTCCGGCAAGCCGACGAGCACCGGCTGGGGCCCCGAGCGCACGGGCCGAGCCTGGGCAGAACTGATGAAGCGCCTCGGCTACACCCGCTACGTCGCCCAGGGCGGCGACTGGGGTGCGTTTGTTGTTGACCAGATGGGCTTGCAGGCGCCTGCGGGATTGCTCGCCATCCATACCAACATGCCAGCCACCGTCCCAGCTGACGTCGACAAGGCTCTTCAAGCTGGCGATCCGCCACCCTCCGGTCTCTCAGCCGACGAAAAACGCGCGTACCAGCAGCTGGTCGCGACATTCAAGCAGGTCGAATACGCAAGGATGATGGCGGCCCGCCCGCAAACTTTGTACGGCATTGCGGATTCACCCAACGGCCTGGCCGCCTGGCTTCTCGACCACAATGATGCTGACGGCCAGCCGGCCGCGGCGGTCGCTTCTGCTCTGAACCGGACCACGAGCGCCACAGGCGAACTGACCCGTGACGAGATCCTCGACAACATCACGCTCTATTGGCTGACGAACACGGGGGTCTCCGCGTCTCGTCTCTATTGGGAATATAAGGGTGGCTTTTTCAACGCCAAGGGCGTCTCCATTCCGGTGGCCGTGAGCGTCTTCCCCGGCGAGCAATATCAAGCGCCGCGGAGCTGGACCGAGCGGGCTTACCCTAAGCTCATCTACTATAACCGAGCGGAAAAGGGCGGCCACTTTGCGGCCTGGGAACAGCCGCAACTCTTCAGTAAGGAGCTACGAGCGGCGTTTCGATCGCTCCGCTAATCGGACGTTCCACAGCTAGGCGGACACGTCCGGCAAGGGGGGGTAGGGGGATCAATGTCTGGAGAATCCAAACAAGACCGCCGCCGCTTTTTGCGCTACGCGGCCGTGACGATCGCGGCCGCCGAGGTCGGCATAATCGGCTTTGCGAATGCGCAATCCAACAACGAGCCCTCAGGGCCAAAAGGAGAACCGAAGATGAGCCAAGTTGATAAGGTCGCGTATGCATCCGAAACCCAAGCCGTGCGACCCTTCCGCGTTAACGTGCCGGAAGCGGCC
>DASSXJ010000303.1 GCA_035703895.1 bacterium
GGGACGTTCGCCGACGACCGAATGCGGGGGATCTTTTCCGACGAGGCCTATGTCGCGCGTCTGCTTCGGGTCGAGGCCGCGCTGGCCTGGGCGCAGGCCCGCGTGGGATTGATCCCGCGCGACGCGGCGGAGGAGATCGAGCGGCAGGCGCGTCCGGAGCACTTTTCGCTCGAGCATCTGCGCGAGGGGCTCGACGCCACCGCGCACTCGCTGGTGCCGCTGGTGCGGGCGCTGGCCGAGCGCTGCGGAGGCGACGCCGGCCGGTACGTGCACTGGGGAGCCACCACCCAGGACATCATCGACACCGCGAGCGTGCTCAGGCTCAAGGAGGCGTTCGCGTTCGTGACCGGCCGGCTCGAGGAGATCCTCGCGGCGCTGGTCCGCCTGGCGGCGCGCGAGGCGGACACGCTGATTGCCGGGAGGACGCACGGGCAGCACGCGCTTCCCGTCACGTTCGGCTACAAGGTGGCCGTGTGGGCCTGGGAGGTCCGCCGGCAGCTCGAGCGCTGGGAGCAGGCGAAGGCGCGCGTGCTCGTGGGCAACATCACCGGCGCGGTCGGCACGTACGCGGGGTTCGGCGGCCATGGTGCCGAGGTGGAGCGGCTGGCCCTGTCGCATCTCGGGCTCGCATCACCCGAGATCTGCTGGCACACGGCGCGGGACCGCCCTGCGGAGGTCGCGGCGCTGCTCACGCTCGCCGCGGGGACGCTCGAGAAAATCGCCGGCGAGATCTACCGCCTGCAGAGCACGGAGTATGGCGAGGTCGAGGAGCCGTTCTTCACGGGGAAGGTCGGATCGTCGACGATGCCCCACAAGCGGAACCCCAGCCTGTGCGAGGCGGTGATGACGTCCTGCCGGGCGGTGCGGGCGGAGGCGTCGATGGTGTTCGAGGCAATGGCGCAGGAGCACGAGCGGCACTCGGCGCTCTGGAAGACCGAGTGGGTCGGGCTGCCGAACGCATTCATCCTGCTGGCGGGCGCACTGGCGAAATGCGGCCGGATCCTCACCGATCTCCGAATCAACCGCCGCCAGATGCGGGAAAACCTCGACCGGTCTCGCGGCGCGGTCATGTCGGAAGCGGTCATGCTCGCCCTCGGCCGGTCGGTGGGCCGGGGAGAGGCCCACGACATCGTCTATCAGGCGGGGATGAAGGCGTTCGAGGAAGGGCGCCACCTGCGCGCGTGCCTGGAGGAGCGCGCAGACGTCATGGCGCATCTCACCCGCGAGGACTTGGATACCCTGTTTGATTACGGGCGATACACGGGGTCGGCGAGCGACCTGGCCAGAGGGGCCGCCGCGGCATTGCGCGGGGATGGTGACGCACACTCCTAGCGCGCGATCGTCGAAGGATGAAGCCTCTTCATCTGCTCCAGGGAGTGCTCGTGGCAGTCATCTGGGGCCTCAGCTTCGTGGCGTCCAAGATTGGGCTCGAGTACTTCTCGCCTCCGCAGTTGGCCGCCCTTCGGTTTCTGATCGCGTCTGTCCCCGCATGCTTCCTGGCGCGTCCACCGGTCTCGTGGCCGGTCCTCATCGCGCTCGGCCTGACATTGTTCGCGGGCCAGTTCCTCTTGCTCTTCTTCGGAATCGCGCACGGCATGCCGCCCGGCCTGGCCTCGGTCGCTGCGCAGACCCAGGCGTTTTTCACGGTCCTCTTGGCCGCCGCGGCGCTGGGGGAGACACCGAGCCTCAGGCAGTCGGCCGGCATGGCGGCCGCGTTCGCCGGCCTTGGCATGATCGCTTCCACAGAGGGGCACGATCTCACCCTGGTCGGCCTCGGCCTCACCTTGGGCGGCGCCGTCAGCTGGGCGGTCGGGAACGTGCTCCTCAAGCGGATCGGCAGCGTGGAGATGCTCAACCTGATCGTGTGGCTGAGCGTCGTCCCGCCTCTGCCCTCGCTGGCGCTGTCATTTGTCCTGGACGGTCCAGCCGCTCTTCCTCACGCGGTCCAACATGCGTCGGTGCTTGGCGTTGGCGCGGTCCTCTATCTCGGCCTCGTCGCGACCATCCTCGCATATGCGATGTGGGGTAACTTGCTGCGGCAGTATCCGGCCGCAACGGTTGTGCCGTTTGCCCTTCTGGTGCCCTTCGTCGGATCGTTCTCATCGGCGATGGCGTTCGGGGAGCAATTCGGGCCGCTGCGGCTCACCGGCATGGGGTTCGTCCTGCTGGGACTCGCCATCATTGTGCTCCCGCAACACTAACGCGCGGGTCACGTGGCCTCGATCTTGGTCTGCCCCTCCCGTCTGGCACCCAAGAGCATGCGGCTGGTTCCGGCTTTGAGCACCGAGGAGTCGGCGTGTCCCACCGAGTCCCGTACCTCTTGAGCGACCTCCAAGAGGGCGTCGAGGCGGATGTAGGTGGCGATCCCCATCTCCTCAAGCATGTGGACGGCGTCCTCCGTCGCGATGTTGCCCGTCGCCCCGGGGGCGTACGGACAGCCTCCCAGCCCGGCCACGGACGCGTCGAAATGGGTCACCCCCGCCTCGAGCCCCGCCAGAACGTTGGCGAGGCCCATCCCGCGCGTGTTGTGCAGGTGCAGCGAGAAGCGCGCGGCCGGGAACCGTTGGTGGAGGGCGTGCATGGTGGACCCGACGAGGGTCGGGTTGGCCATGCCGACGGTATCCGCGATGCTGACCCGCGTCAGGCCGAAACCGTCAACGGCCTGCGTGACGAGCGCCTCGACCCGCGCGTACGGGAGAAAGCCCTCAAACGGGCACCCCAGCGCGGTGGCGAACCCGATGCTCACGTCCGTCCCCGACTGCCGGGCTAGCGTGACCACGCGGCCGGCCCGCTCCATCGCCTGGGCGGTGGTCATGTTGGCATTGCTCAAGGAGTGCGAGTCGGACGCCGAGACGACGATGTCGAGCCGGTCGACGTGGGCGGCGATCCCGCGCTCCGCTCCCCGCTCGTTCAGCACCAGCCCCGCGTATCGAGCGCCGGGGGCGCGCTCGATGCGGGCCATCACCTCTTCGGCATCCCGCAACTGCGGAATCGCCTTGGGATGGACGAATGAGGTGACCTGGATCTCGCGCACGCCGGTTCGCGAGAGGGCGTTGACGATTCGCACCTTCGTCTCGGTCGGGATGAACGCGGCTTCCATCTGAAAGCCGTCCCGCGGACCCACCTCGCACACCGTCACCGAGCCGGGCCATCGCATGGTCATTCACCTCCTGCCGGAACGCGCTGCCATGTTTAGTAGACGTCGAGGAACTCAGGCGTGCGGCGCTCGTTGTAGGCCGCCACGCCCTCGGTCCGGTCGGGATGCCCGACCATGCGCTGGTAACACTCTAACTCGATCTCGATCGCCTGCTCGATGGGCTGCTCGAGCCCCAACTTGGCCGAGCGCTTGGCCTGCTGGACGGCGGCGGGAGAGTTCGCCGCGATGGCGTCCGCGATCTCGCCTGCGATGGCGAGCAGGTCGCCGGGCGGGCACACACGGTTGACGAGGCCCCACCGGTGCGCCTCCTGCGCCGAGATCAGGTCCCCGGTCAGCAACAGCTGGAAGGCCACTCCTCGCGGGAGAAACCGGGGGAGGAACTGAGTCCCGCCCGCTCCGGGCATGATCCCGCGCTTGACCTCGGGTTGGCCGAACCGGGCAGTGTCTGAGGCGATCAGGAAGTCGGTGCTCATGGCGAGCTCGCACCCGCCTCCAACCGCGGCACCGTTGACCGCGGCAAAGATGGGCTTGCGCATCGCGCGGACCCGATGGTGCATGTGCTCAAAGATGCGGTGCTGCTTAGTCCATTGTTCGGGGGTCATCCCCAGGCGCTCCTTCAGGTCCGCGCCGGCGCAAAACGCCCGATCCCCGGCCCCGGTCAAGATGACGGCGCGCACCGCGGATCGTGCCTCCACGTCCTGAAGAACATCGAGCATCGTGAGGGCCAGGTCGGTGTTGATGGCGTTCGAGACCTCGGGCCGGTTGAGCGTGATCATCACCGCGCGCCCGCGACTCAGCGACTCGACAAGGACCAGGCCGGAAGCTCGTTCCACGATTGTCTCCCTCCCTGGTGCGAGATGCGAACCCGGTGCCCGGCCGCCTCCGCGATGCGGCGCGCCGCCGTGGCATTCAGAACGACCGCGGCATCCCCAGGATGTGCTGGCCGACGTAGCTCAAGACGAGATTGTTGGCGATCGGGGCGACGAGATGCAGGCGGCCTTCTCGGAATTTCCGCTCGATGTCGTACTCGACCGCCATCCCGTATCCGCCGAACGTCGACATCGCCGCGTTCGCCGCCTCCCAGGCGGCTTCGGAGGCCAGGTATTTCGCCATATTGGCCTCTCCGCCGGACGCCTCCCCGCGGTCGAACAGCACGGCCGCCTTGTCGCGCATCAGGCGTGCGGCCTCGAGGGCCATGTACGCCTTGGCGATTGGGAACTGCACACCCTGGTTCTGGCCGATCGGCCGCCCGAATACGACGCGCTCGCTCGCACGGCGGGTGGCGCGCTCGATGAAGAACGTTCCGTCGCCGATACATTCCGAGGCGATCAGGACCCGTTCGGCGTTCAACCCACTCAGGATGTAGGAGAACCCGAGCCCTTCCTCGCCGATGCGGTTCTCGGCGGGGATCTCGACCCCGTCGAAGATGAGTTCGTTGGTCTCGTTGTTGACCATGGTCTTGATCGGCTTCACGCTGAGGCGCTCCCCGGCGGTCCGCAGATCCAGCAGGAATAGGCTCAGACCGTGGCTGCGCTTCTTGACCTGATCCAACGGCGTCGTGCGGGCCAGCAGCAGCATCAGGTCCGAGTGCTGCACCCGCGAGATGAAGATCTTCCGGCCGTGCACCACATACCGGTCTCCCCGGCGCTCGGCAAACGTCGAGATGTGGGTGGTGTCGGTGCCCGCGTCGGGCTCGGTGACGGCGAAGGCCTGGAGCCGCAGCCTGCCCGACGCGATCTCGGGGAGGTACCGGCGCTTGTGATCCTCGCCGGCGTGGCGCAGCAGCGCGCCCATTGTATAGATCTGGGCGTGGCACGGCTGGGCGCTGCCCCCGGACCGGTTGATCTCTTCCAGGATCAACCCGGCTTCGAGCGTGCCGAGCCCGCCCCCGCCGTACTCCTTGGGGATGAGCACGGCGAGCCAGCCCGCCTCAGTCATCGCCTTGACGAACTCGTCCGGGTAGCGGCGTTCCGCGTCCAGCCCCCGCCAGTACTCCGCGGGAAACCGGCGGCACAGCTCCCGCACCTCGCCGCGGATTCGCTCCTGACGGTCGGTGAGTGAGAAGTCCATCCCCGCCTCCTTACGGTGTTAGGAGTGCCTAGATGGGAGATCGCGGGTCATCGACGCGCGGGCGTGGTCGTGCGGCGCGGCACCAGCGGGTCGACGAGCGTGTTCACGTCCGGCACCGTCTCGATGGACTCGAGGAGCATGAGCGCCCGATCGATCGCCTCGGCTTCGAGCACCCTGCCGGCGCAGTCGCGGAACTTGGCCACGAGTTCCTCGCGGCGGAGGGGGGCGGCTGGGGATCCCCGCGGATGGTCGACCCTGCGCGCCAACCGTCGGCCTCCCCGCGTCCGAATCTCGATGGTCACGTACCCTCCGGTCGACGGATTCCATGTGTCGTTGATCGTGGGGTCCTCGACGGTCGTCACGGTTCTGAGCAGGGCCTGCGCCTCGGCGCGCGCCACGGCGGCATCGGCGAACGACTCAAGCCCGAGGCGCCGATCGAGGATCGCCGCTGCGACCACATACGGCATACTGAACTTGCCCTGGAGTCCGGTCTGCGGACGCTCATAGATGAGGGCATGGCGGCCGCCGGGTGGGACGGTGACCGTCACCCCTTCGACATCGCCTGGGCGGATCTCGTGGACCTCGACCAGGTCGAGCACCCCGTCGGCTGCGCGGTGGGTCTGGAAGCAGCACGGGTACTTCTTCACGCTGAGCCCTGGAGACACGAGGTCGAAAGGGCGGCCCAACGTGCCGGCGAGCTCTGTGGTGCGTGCCTCACCAAACGAAAACACGGCGAAAAATCCGACGGGGCCTTCGACAGCGGCGCCGGCGCCGGTCATCCCCCTCTGAGCCAGCCGGGCCGAGTGGACCCCGCAGCGTGCCGCGTGGCCGGGGTGGAACGGTTTGGTCATCGTCCCGAAGTTCTGCTGGCAGCCCGAGGCCTCGGAGACCGCGATCGCCAGGGCGTGCGCTAAGCGGCCGGCGTCCAATCCGAGCAGCCTCCCGGCCGCCATCGCCGCCCCCAGCGTCCCGAGCGTCGAGGTGGCATGCCATCCGCCGCGGTAGTGCGCGGGGCCCATCGCGCGCCCGAGCTTGGCCATGACCTCGACGCCGGCGATATACGCCTCGAGCAGGGCCCGGCCGGGTGCCCGCACACTCTGGGCCACCGCAAGGGCCGCCGGCAGGATGGCCACGCTCGGGTGGCCCCGCACCGAATCGTTCACGTCGTCGTAATCCAGGGCGTGGCCGCTGGTCCCGTTCACCAGCGCGGCGCCTTCCGTGGACGTACGCAGCTCCGCCCCCAACTCATCGGCGGCCGGCCGCGCGCCGTCCTCAGCCACGGCCTCCGCCACTATCCGCGTCACCGGCTCGGGCGCGCCGGCCAGAATGACCCCGACCGTGTCGAGCACCGCCGCCTTCGCCGCGGCCGTCACCTCCGATGGCGCGCCGTCGATCGAGAAGCCGGCCACCCATCCTGCGACGTCGTGCGTTGCGCCCATGCCTCACCATCCCTCTTGTGAGAGTCGGCGGAGCCGCGTGCCTGCCTACGTCTATCTTACCAGTGTCTCGATCGCATGGACCGCCACTGGGGCGCTCCACGCACTTCAGCACCTCACTGAGGCTGGGAATCAAGATCAATCTCGTGCGTTGACCATTTAGGACGTATCATACGTCCGACCTGCGGCGCCGAGGGGGCAGCCTTGACGAGTGCCGACCGTCTTCCCGATGGCATCGTCGCGATCGTGAAACGCGACTGCCCCACCTGCGAGCTCGTCGTGCCTGTCTTTGGTGAACTGGCCGCAGCAGGAACGCCCCTGACGATCTACTCACAAGACGATCCCTCGTTCCCATCCGGGTTCCCCGTCGTCGACGACACCTCCCTCGAGGTCTCGTTCCGGCTTCAGATCGAGACCGTCCCCACGCTGATGCGCGTCGACGATGGCGTCATCGTCGAGCGGACGGAGGGCTGGGTTCGCGAGCGGTGGGAGCACCTGACCGGCGTCGCCCGCCTCGGGAACGGCCTGCCGGCGTTCCGGCCGGGGTGCGGTTCCCGGACGACGGAGCCCGAGATCGCGGAGCGGTTCGCGGCGCGCGCGGCGTCGTCCCCGCTCCGCGCGCGCCGCATTGCGCTCGGGGAGCAGGAGGATCCGATCGAATCCGCCTTCGCGCGCGGGTGGAGCGATGGGCTGCCGGTCGTCCCGCCGACGCCCGAGCGCGTCCTCCGCATGCTGCAGGGAACGCGCCGGGCCCCGAGCGACGTGGTGGCCGTCGTCCCCCCCGATTACGCGGAGTGCACGGTGGAGAAGGTGGCGATCAACGCGGTGATGGCGGGGTGCCGTCCGGAGTATCTGCCGGTCGTGCTCACCGCGGTCGAGGCGGTCTGCACCGACGCGTTCAATATCCACGGGGTGCTCGCGACGACCTACTTCGTCGGTCCGGTCGTGATCGTGAACGGCCCCATTGCCAAGGCGATCGGCATGAACAGCGGCGTCAACGCCCTCGGCCAGGGGAACCGCGCCAACGCCACGATCGGCCGGGCGCTTCAGCTGGTGATCCGCAACGTCGGTGGGGGCCGGCCCGGTGAGGTGGACCGGGCCACGCTCGGGAATCCGGGGAAGTACACCTTCTGCTTCGCGGAAGACGAAGAGCGCTCGCCGTGGGAACCCCTCGCGGTCGAGCGCGGCGTGCCCACGGGCGCCTCGGCCGTGACCGTGTTCGCGGGCGAGGGGCTGCGCGCGGTGTTCGACCAGCGCTCCCGGTC
>DASSXJ010000304.1 GCA_035703895.1 bacterium
CGGGCCACGGGTCGGTGGTCCGCCGGTACTGGTGGCCGGTTCCGGCCCACGCATGCTGCGCTTAACGGCCCAATACGCTGACATGTGGAACCCGTCGGGGTATCTCACCGCGCCAAGTTCGTTTATCGAGCCCCACGCCAAACTCTCCGCCGCTTGCACGGAGGTGGGACGCGACCCGACGACGCTGGGGCTAACCGCCATGGTGGCGCTGGCTTATCCAGACCTGGGAGAACCCCCTGTTTCGTCTCACATCCCTGCCTACCTGTCGGGGTCCACTGAGGAGATCGCCGCGGCCATGCACGGCTACCACCAGATGGGGGTATCGCATCTCATGTTCCACTGTACGCCGTATACCGCGACCGTGCTGGAACGGTTGGCGGAGGCGGTACAAGTGTACCGCAGGACCAGCCGGCCCTTAGCATTTTGATCAACACCCCCACCTCTCCCTCACCCCTATAGCTTCCCTGTCTGATATTTCCGCCTGCGATCGAAGTCAACCGGAGGCTCGTGTTCGTAGTCGACTCATGATGCCTGCGGCCCCTGTCACGCCATGTTGCTGGCTGTTGGACCGAGCACACTAAGTACAATTGACTGGAAAAGATCGGAGGACAAAAGCATGAATAAGAAACGCTATTGGATCGGGGTGGCTTCAAAAGAACACGTCCTCATCGGAACCAGAGGGGGCTTTGCTCAATTCAGCCACGGGAAGCTTGGTCCGGCCAAGAGGCTCTCAAAGGGCGATTGGGTCATCTTCTATTCAAGCAGAGAGAAATTTGGTGAACCCAAGATGTGCCAGCAGTTCACGGCCATTGGCGAAGTCATCGATGCTGAACCAACCCAAGTCGAGCAGTTCCCCGGGTTCAAGCCCTACAGGCGTCAAGTCAAATACCGCAAATCCAAGGCGGTGGACATCCGGCCATTAATCGAAACGCTGTCCTTCATCAAAGACAAATCCAGATGGGGAAGCGCTTTTCGGTTTGGATTTCTTGAAATTCCCGAGCCAGACTTTGCGAAGATTGCGGCAAAAATGCTCCCCAAAGGTCGATAGCGATAAGCGCCGGCGATCAGCCGCCCCCCAAGTAGAGCGATTCCAATCCCACCAACCGCTGGGTCACCAGCACCACCACAAGCGCCAGGACGATGCTGATCGTGCCGGCGGCGGCCGCGGTCGGATCGAACGAGAACCGCAGATAGTCGAAGAGCTGGATCGGCAGCGGCGTCGCGCCCACACCGCTGAGGAGCAGCGAGATGTTGAACTCGTCGTAACTCGCCACGAACGCGAAGATCGCGCCCGAGATGATGCCCCCCTTGATGAGGGGCAGCGTCACCCGCCGGAATGTCGTCAGCTGGCCCGCGCCGAGGTTGCGGGCGGCCTCCTCCAGCGTGCGGTCGAACCGTGCCAGCACCGCGCTGGTAATCAAGAAGACGTAGGGGAGGCTGATCAACGAGTGCCCGATGATCAACCCGAGCAGGCCCGTGTGGCGCCACCCCACCGCGAAGAAGAAGATCAGGAGCGCGATGCCCGTGACGATCCCGGGGACCGCCAGGGGAGAGATCAGCAGCACGCGCACCAGATCCCGAAACCGGGCGACGGACCGGAAGAGCCACAGGCTGGCCATCGTGCCCAGGACCGTCGTGACGATGGTCACGATCGTCGCGAGTTCCACGCTGAACGCGAGCGACCGGGTAAAGGAACGGCTGCGGGCGAAGGTGACAAACCAGCGAAGCGAGATGCCCTCCGGCGGGAACCGGAGGTACGCTCCCGCGTTCAGCGCCGAGACGACCACGACTACGATCGGGAGCAGCAGGAAGGCGTACACGAGCACGACCGCGAGAGTGAGCCACAGCCGTTCGCGACGGATCAGCATCGCCCCGCCCATCCGGTAGACGCGTCCGCGCGTCGCGCGTTCATACGACGGGCCGGGTGATCCGGGTCAGCACCCGCAGGTAGAGCCATACCAGCGCCAGAGTGATCGCAAAGAAAAGGATGGCGAACGCGCTGCCCCCGGGCCAGTTGAACAGCTCAGTGATCGTCCGCACCACCAAGATGGGAACCGTGAGCACGGTAAACCCGCCGAGCAGGGACGGGATTACGTAGGAGCTGATCGCGAGCACGAAGACGAGGATCGTCCCTGCCGCGACCCCCGGGAGGCTGAGGGGGAAGGTCACCCGCCAGAACGTGCGCCAGGCGCCCGCGCCGAGCGAGCGGGCTTCCATTTCGAGCTCGGGGTCGATCCCCTGGATGGACCCCGTGAGCGACAGCACCATGAACGGGATAAACACATGCACCAGGCCGATCAGCGCGCCGGTCTGATTGTACATGAGCGGCAGCCGTTTCATCCCCAACCCCTGGAGCATTTGGTTGATCAGACCGGTGTCCTGCAGCAGAATGATCCACCCATACGTCCGGATGAGCACCCCGACCAGGAGCGGCGAGACTACAAGGATCATCAGGAGGCCTTTCCACCGGCGAGGCGCCCGCGCGAGGTGGTAGGCAAGCGGGTATGACAGCACCAGGCTGATCACGGTGGT
>DASSXJ010000305.1 GCA_035703895.1 bacterium
GACCGTTTCGGGGGAGCGTATGACCCAGAACTACGTCGAGCTTCAGCCGGGGGCGATCACCTCGGTGGACCGGCACGCAAACGAGCAGATCAACTATGTATTGAGCGGACGACTGGAGGTATGCCTTGGGGCAGACCACGCCACCAAACAGGAATTGACCCCGGGAGAGACGGTGATCATTCCACCGGACGTGGAGCATCACTTCCGAGTCGTTGGAACGGTTGCGGCGGCGATGGTCGCGTTCCTGAGCCCGCCACGAGATCGCGGATCCCGGTAGAGCCCGGATCGATGAATCGTCCCGAGACCGGGCAGTTTCTTGGGATCCTGACCGTGCCCCTGGGCAACGGCGAGGAGCTCACGTACAGGCGGTGAGTCACCTGCGAAACACCGCCAACGGCAGCAACGCGCTCACGATATACTGTCCCGCATCGACGATCTCGGAGATCTTCATGTCCACACAGAGGCTCGCAAGGATGTAGGCGTCCTCGGCCGAGAGGTGGTATGTTTCCGACAGGTGCGCGATCATCGCCCGAACCGCCTCTTGGGCTGCCTTGTAGAGATCCGGCCCGACCCCGGTCGTCCCGTACCATCCTCCGTCATTCACCCGCGGAACGAGCGGTCCGGGGGTGACGAACTGTGGCGCGGGGATTCGCCGGCCTTTCTGGAGTGTGAAGCGCAACGCAGCGTACATGGGCGCCTCGATGCCGGTGACGCACACTTCGCCATCACCCTGCGCGGCGTGGGCATCGCCGCAGCTGAATAGGGCGCCCTCAACTTGGACCGGCAGGTAGAGTGTCGCCCCGCGCGTGATCTGGCGGGTGTCCATGTTCCCCCCGAAGATCCCTGGCGGCATCACGGCCTGTTTGCTCGCGCCGGCCGGACAGACGCCCATCGTGCCAAAGAAGGGTTCGATTGGAACGGCGATATCATCGCGGAGGTAAGCGGCGTCACCGTTGGTGAGGTCGAAGATGCGCAGGTAGGGCGTTTTGAAGTCCTCGGCCAGCAGCCCGAACCCCGTGAGGATCGCAGCCCATCCCCACCCCTCGGTGTGGATGTCGAGGATTTCTATTGCGAGCGAATCGCCCGGCCCCGCGCCGTTCATATGGATCGGACCGCTCAAGGGATAGACGCGTTCCCAGTCGAGCGTGGCCAGCGTCGAGACCGTCGATGCCGGCGTGATCTGATTGTCGCTCACATCGCGCGTGCGCACGACCACGATATCGCCGCTGTCGATTACCATCACCGGCTCGTGCCTCACGTCCCAGGTAAAGTGGGCCTTGTCCACCGGAAAGTAGCGGGTCGTTCCCATCGCACTCCCTCCACCCACAGGCGTCGTCTAGGCCTAAGCGCGTTCGCAGCGCTCACATGCGCTTCTCCCCTTGGCGGTAGTGTCGCCACAGGGAGAACCCCAACCGGCCGTAAAAGTCGATGAGCGACGTCCAATCCACCACCACTTCCTCTACGCCGATCTGCGCGAGATGCCGGACCGCGTGACGGAGCAACATCAGCCCGAGACCGCGACCGCGGAAGCTCGGATCAAGGCCGATGGGGCCGATCCCGCCGGCGCGCCGGCCGGTGTCCCACGTCCAGTTGAGGCTCGGTCCGATCCGCGGGGAGCCAGGGTGGAACAATTGCGCGAAGCCCACCACCTGCTTCGTGCGCACCACGCCCATGATGTCGCCGATCGACCCGCCCTCGCAAAGAAAGCGGCCGACGGTGTAACGCCACCTGCCGGGGAAAACCTCGTCGAGGAATGTCAGCAGATGGGCCTTGTCCTCCGGATCCAGCGGGCGGATCGCCACCCCGCTCTCCGCGTACAGCGCCCTGTCATCCACCATGGCAGCCGGGCGGCTCACTGTACGCCGAAGGTCGTAGGCATCTCCGACGAAGACATAACCGGCCGTGCGAAAAAATGCCAGCGCGCCCTCGTCCGCCGGCACTCCGGGAAGGAAGTGATTGGGGTCGCCCCCCAGCGTGATCATGTCGCGCCGCTGCGCCCCCAGATACTGCTCCGCGCGGGCAAGCAGGGCCGCCCCGATGCCGCGGCGCTGATAGGTTGGATGCACGGCGAGGAGGCTCACCCAACCTTGCTGCGGAAGCCACCCATCCGCCCCGAGCGGTTCCCGCACGATTTTCGCCAGACAGAGTCCGACGGCGTCGGGACGTCCGGGAACCTTCGCCAGCCAGCACGCTTTGGGGTCGACGTGCGGATCGCGTACGCCGTTTTGCAGAAACAGTTCCCGCGAGAGGGGAAACCGTTCGCCGAGCGCGGCGTTCCAGACGTTGAGCACCTGTTGGAGCATTGAGGGGCGATATGCGACGAGGCGCAGGCCCGGAATCGTACGCGCCCTTCCGATCACAACACCACCACCTCGAGGCTCGCCTCGGTCAAAGCCGGCTGTTCCACTCCCTGGCCGCCCACGAAAGGGCCTGCTGAGGCGTCATCCGGCCGAAGAACGCGTTCTCCACCGCGTCGCGGAAGATGCGGAAGAGCTCATCGCTGTGCGCCGTCACCACGGTGAGGTCCCGCGCAATCCCGAGCTCCCTCGCAGCGATCGCGCGGCCGCGGTCTTCGGGGGTGGTGCCGGCTCGCGTGAAGTACGGGTCGGTCGCGGCGGCCCGGGTAGAGGGAAAGGCCACGACAACATGGGAGAGCGCGAGCTGATTCTCATCGTTCGTGACGAACAGCGCAAAATCCACCGCCGCGGTGCGATGGCGGCTCGCCAGCGGCACAACCAGGTCCATCGTCGGCAGGTCGAGCACCTGCCCCCGCCCGAGCGGCGCCGGGGCGACCAGAGTCTCGCGGTAGACGTCCGGGCCGTCTGAGCGAACCCGGAGGACAAACTCCGCTCCGATCGCGAGCATCGCCAGCTGCCCGGCCGCGTACCGCTCCGTGGCCCCGAGGTACCCGCGCTGGAGCGTATCGGTCGGGAACATGTCGTGCTTGAACAGGTCAACGTACCGCGCGAGCAGCGCGACATGGGCCGGGCTGTCGAAGACCGCGCGGCGCCGGTCCGGGCTGAGTACCGGCAGCCCCTCCTCCTGGAACAGCGTGAGCAGCCGGATCTTGTCGACGTTCGGCATGAACCCGTACACGCCGGTTTTCTGCTTGATCGTGACTGCGGTCTGGATATACGCGTCCATGGTTGCCGGCGGATGGGTGGGATCCAATCCGGCGCGCCGGAACAGCGCCTGGTTGTAGGCGAGGACACCGGGTTCCACGTACCAGGGAATCCCGTAAGCGCGCTCTCGGACGCGCAGCGACGCCCAGATGTTGGGGAAGTAGCGGGCCCTGGCGGCCGCCGGGACGGCGGCGTCCATGTCCACGAGTGCGTGGGCTTGGACCATCCGGATGGTGATCTCGGTATTCAGGTTGACGACATCGGGGGCGACGCCTCCCGCGATCGCAGCCAGGAGTTTCTGATCGAGGGCCTGCATCTGGAGGTCGATCCACCGGACGCGCACGCCAGGATGCGCGTGCTCGTACCGGTCGATCATGCCCTGAGCGTAAGCCGTGAGCAACGGCTGGAGGGCGATCGTCCAAAACTCGAGCTGCGCCTGCGGTGCCGCGGAGGCGGCGCCAGCCCCGAGCAGGAGAGCAAGCATTGCGACGGCGGTGAGGCGGCGTCTCATTGCCCGGCGCTTTCGGCGGCACGGAGATCCGTTCCTTGTGTCGTTGTAGCTCACGGGATAGAGCAACTGCTTGATGCGCTCGGTCGTTCGGGAAGACGAGACCAGATGCTGGTCTGAGAAAGGCTAGAGGTGTGCTCGGCGAGGGCCTAACGTGCCAAATATGTTCCGCGACTAAGGACCGGCGGGGTTGTGGTCAACCTCGCACCGATCGCGCAGGCGCGTCGC
>DASSXJ010000306.1 GCA_035703895.1 bacterium
ACCCCCCGGAAGTTGTAACGGTCTATCGCTCGAGCAAGGTCTATAGGTACTGGAGGGCCCGCAAATGAAGGTCGTCTACGATCAGCGGACGGACACGTCTAGTGTCGTGCTGCGTGAGGGTTCGCCGGTCGCCGAGAGCGACGAGGAGAAGCCTGGGGTGATCCTTTGACTACGATGAGCAGGGTAACCTCGTCTCTCTTGAGATCCTGGACGCGTCCAGACGGGTGACCGAGGCTCGCAGCGTCGACTTCCAGATGGCGCAGTAGGTAGTGTACAGGTCACGCGCGCGCCCGGAACCCATGGAAGTGAAGGGCGCGACATAATCCCCGAACGGTTGGGTCGGCCCATTCTTCTGACTTTGCGTCACGAGTGAAGTACATAGGATCCGCGAGATCATGGTTCAGCTCTGCGGTTCTTCTTTGATTTTCGTATACGCGGCACCAGCCGGTACGCGCGGTCTGCGGACGGGCAGTGCCAAGGCCATGCGACGGACGGCTTCTTGGAGGTGTTGTTCGGACAAAGAGGCAAAGCTGAGCCGCACGTACGGCGCCGGGGTTTCGTCGAATGTATATCGGCGCCCCGTGTGGAACGCCACACCGTGCGAAACCGCGGATGCGGCCCAGGCGTCGACATCGATCTCGGGCGTTGCTTCGGCCCAGATCGCCATACCGCCCGAGGGCTGCGAGAATCTGATGACGCCGCGCAGCTGGGATTGAAGCGTCTCAACCATCGCGTCGCGCCGCTTGAGATAGGTACGCCGTAGGCGGTTGATGTGGCGCGGCACCTCCCCGTCGTTGAGCAGCTGTGCCACCGCGGCCTCCACGACATGATCGCCGCATGCGTCCACGAACGATCGGTGGCCGGCCAGCGCCTCGACGAAGGGTTCCGGCGCGACAACGTAGCCAATTCGTAATCCCGGAGCCAGCACCTTGGACAAGGTGCCGATGTAGATCACCACACCATGACGGTCAAGGCTCGCCAGTGGCATGACGGGTCTGCCATCGTAATGGAATTCATGATCGTAGTCGTCCTCGATAATCGCGCAGCCACGCGTCGCCGCCAAATCAAGCAATCCCATGCGGCGTCCCGGGGAGAGCGTGACGGTCGTCGGATACTGGTGGTGGGGTGTGAGGTAGACGGCCCGCAGCCGACTCCCACATGCGAGCTTGTCTAGGAGATCGAGGCGCAGCCCCTGTTGGTCGACCGGGACCGGAACGAGCCGGAGGCCAGCCTGCCGGAAGGACTCCCAGCCTGGACGATAGCCCAGGGCCTCGACGGCGACCGCGTCACCCGATCCTCCGATAGAGCGGCCCACGAGCATGGTCGCCATTTGGGCGCCTCGGGTGATAAACACATTCGCAGCGGTCGCAGGAAGGCCGCGCGTGGCCGAGACCATGGCGGCGATGGCTTCCCTCAGCCCGACATGGCCTTCGGGATCGCAGTAGCCAAGAAGATGGGTGCAGTGCTGCTTTAGGGCCCTGCGATAGGCTCGACTCAATGCCTCGATCGGGAACGCGCGCAGATCCGGGTTGCTGCTGCTGATATCGAGGCAACCCGATGAGAGCGCTTCGGGCCGGTGGGCTGTAGGCGCGGGTCGGATGGCATACGCCAACGGGGGCGACGGGCCTCCCGCGCTCTGTGCGGGAATCCTTCCTTTCCGAACACTTGGCTCAGGGATGCCCTGGGAAACGAACGTGCCCCGGGCGGAGGACGTGACCAGCCAACCCTCGGCGAGCAATTCCCCATAGGCCGCGAGAATCGTGTTTCGGTGGACCCCAAGTTGCCGCGCGAGCGTTCGGCTGCCCGGCAGTTTCACCCCTCGCCGCAAGCGACCTCGCCGTATATCTTCTGTGATCGCACGGGCGACTTGCAGGAAGATGGGCAAATCTCCCGCCCGATTCGCCTCGAACGCAATGTCCCACGCCGGCATGACTGGTCTAATCATAGCAGCTAATTTGGTCGATCCGAAAGTACCAGTCTTCGGGAATCAGATGGACCAGGTACGGCGTGCACCCTTCGCACTGGTCTAGTGTCTCTAGCGCCGTCTGGATCTTCCGGATCGGCCGGCCCTGGGTTAGCTTTGAGACTGTCTACGTCGCGGGAAGCGAACACGGGGACCACGGGAGCTGTCCATGACTAAACACGTGATTCAGGCCGAAAAAGGCGCGCCTCCGCGCGGTGCCTACTCACACGGATGGCGGGCGGGCGATTTTATTTTCGTCACCGGCACGGGGCCGATTGGACCGGATGGTGCAGTGAGAGGCACGACGATCGAAGAACAGACCGAGGCGACGATCACAAACATCGAGGCGATCCTACAGGCTGAAGGCGCCGGGCTCGGGGACGTGGTCAAGGTGGCGGTGCACCTCAGCGACACTAGCTTGTTCCCCCGGTACAACGCGGTGTACGCCCGTCGGTTCATGAAGCCGTATCCGGCGCGCACTACGGTGGGAAGCGATCTGGGTATGGTGCCCGGCATGATGATCGAGATGGACGCCGTCGCCTATCTCGGTCGATCCTGACGCGCCGCCTATGAACATGGACGCGAGTACGGCCGCCGAACTCCCTGAACCAATGACACCGGGGCCCGGTGACGGACAGATTCGTGGTGCGTGCCCGCTCGATTGCCCGGACACATGCAGTTGGATCGTGACCGTCAAAAACGGCGAACCAATCGCACTTCGCGGCGACCCCGACCATCCCTACACTCACGGGGCACTGTGCAACAAGGTCACGGATTACCTGACGTACGCCCGCTCGGCCGATCGCCTGTTGTATCCAATGCGCCGTACCGGACCGAAGGGGAGCGGTGAGTTCACCCGGATCTCTTGGGACGAGGCGCTCGAGAGGATCGCGGCAGCGCTCGGCGACGCGATCGCCAAGCATCGCGCCGAGGCGATTTGGCCCTATCCGGGCAGCGGTAACATGGGGCTGATCCAAGGCATCTACGGCGCCGGACAACGGCTCTGGAACGTGCTCGGCGCGTCGCGTTCTGTGTACACGATGTGCACGATCGCAGGTGGATTCGGCACCGGTTACACGCTGGGTGACAATCGTGTCGGAATGGATCCGGAGACGCTCCGGTTCTCGAAGCTCGTTGTGCTTTGGGGTGCGAACGTACTGTCAACGCATCACCACCTCTGGCGATTCATCCTGGAGGCGAGGAAGAACGGGGCGCCGATCGTCGTGATCGATCCGATTCGGACGCGGACCGCCGCGGCGAGCGACTGGCACCTCGCGCCGATGCCCGGAACAGATGCCGCGCTCGCCCTCGGCCTGCTGCATGTCGTGCTGATCGAAGGCAAGGAGGATCGGCAATTCATCGGCGATCGTACCGTCGGCTGGGAGGCGTTTCGCCGGCGGATACTCGAGTTTCCGCCGTCCCGCGCGGCCGCGATTACGGGGCTTCCGACTGAATCGATCGTCGAACTGGGAAAGCGACTCGCCGGAACGCGGCCGACGGGCATTCGCATCGGCATCGGCCTTCAGCGTCACGGCGGCGGCGGGATGGCGGTGCGGACGATCACATGCATTCCCGGCGTGACCGGCGACTGGAAATACCCGGGCGGCGGCGTCTTCTACGATACGCGGGGCTTCTTTGGCGTAAACTGGGCCGCCTTGTCCCGCGATGATCTCCGGGCCCGGCCAACGCGCACGCTGGACATGAAGCGACTCGGCGAAGGACTGCTTGAGGTTGACAACCCGCCGGTCAAAGCGCTATTCGTGTATGCTAGCAATCCCGCGGCTAGCGTCCCACACCAGTCGAAGGCGCTGCGTGGCCTCGCACGGAACGATCTGTTCACCGTCGTGGTCGAGCACTTTCTCACCGACACCGCACGTTACGCGGACATCGTATTGCCGGCTACGATGCAGATCGAGCACCGCGATCTCCTGATCGCGTACGGGCATCTATACGTGGCCTGGAACGAGCCGGCCGCGCCGCCGCCGGGCGAGTGCCTGCCTGCGACGGAGATGTTCCGGCGGCTCGCGCGCGCGATGGGCCTCGATACGCCGGCACTGTACGACAGTGACGAGACGATCGCTCGGCAGGTGCTTGAAAGCGGGCATCCGTCCTTGACCGGGATCACAATCGAGGAGCTGAAGGCTCGCGGTTGGATGCGGCTGAACTATCGCCGTCCCTTCATCCCATTCGCGAGCACCTTTCCGACTGCGTCGGGCAAGTTGGAATTCACCTCCGAGCGAATGGCGCAGTCCGGCTTGGATCCGGTCGCGGGCTACACGCCCGCGCACGAGACGTCGCAGCGCGATACGGCCCTGGCCCGCGAATACCCGCTCGCCCTTGTGACGCCCGCCGATCACTACTTCCTGAATTCGATCTTCGGCAACGTGCCGAGGCAGCAGCAGCGATCGGGGGTCGCGACGCTGCTGATCCATCCCGACGATGCCGGGCCCCGGCAAATTGCGGCCGGGGACGAGGTGCGGGTCGCGAACGCTCGAGGCGCGTTCTTCGCCGTCGCAGACGTGAGCGATCGCATCCGGCCCGGCGTGGTCGCCAGCACCAAAGGCCGGTGGCCGGGCCGCTCGAAGGAAGGTGCGACGATCAACGCTACTGTCGACGAGCGCGACTCGGACATGGGCGGCGGCGCCGTCTATCACGACAACCGCGTGCGCGTCGACAGGAGCGGCCCGCGGGCCCCCAAATCGCTTGAGGACACCTGAGGTGCTCGCGCGATATATGTTCCCGTCGGGCACGCCATTCTGGACCGCCCACCGGTGCGACCGACTTGACGTTCACCAACTCGCGATTCCCATCAGCAATGGAAACAGTAGAAGTACACTAACTGCGCTCCGCGGGAGGGGTTATCGTGACCGAGAACCGGCGGACTCAATCCGACGCGCGCATCGCCGTGAAGGCCTCGCGAGTGTTGGAACCGCTGACCGGCGAGGTGCTCAACAACAGGTACGTGGTCGTCCGCGGGAACCGGATAGAATCGGTGACCGACGCAGCGCCGGCCGGGGCGTCGACGCTGGACCTGGGCCACCATACGCTGTTGCCGGGGCTGATCGACTGTCACACACATATGCTGCTGCGTCCGGAGGACCAGGTGTGGCCGCCGGCCATTCTCTTCAAAACCCAAATGTACCGCATGATTGAGGGAGTGGCGGCGGCGCGGACGGCCCTCGAGATTGGTTTCACGACGATCCGCGATACCGATAACGAGGGTGCGTGGCATGGAGACGTAGCCTTGCGAGATGCCATCAATCGGGGCATCGTGCCGGGCCCCAGGATGCAGGTGGCCTCTGACGGGATCACGATTAGCGCGGGCGACATGACCCTTCAAGGCGTGAATCCTGAGCTCAACCTGCCCTCCATGTCCGGAGCGGCCGACACGCGGGACCAGATGACTGCGCAAGTGCGGCGTCAGGTCAAACTCGGGGCCGACTGGATCAAGATCTATGCCTCGAGCACCCGGCGCGATGTTGACCGCGAGACGATGGAACCGCTCCATCAACTCAGCCTCGAGGACGTGCAGCTCATCGTGCAGGAGGCAAGGCGGTGGCGCAGAGACGTGATTGCCCACGCGTACGGAGGCGACAGTGCGCGAGCGGCCATTCTTGGGGGAGCGCGGTCCCTCGAACATGGCCCGCTGTTCGACGAGTCGATCCTCGCGCTTCTGGTCGAGCACGGGGCCTTCTGGATTCCTACGATGGCCACCTACCACAAACGGCAGTTCTCGGACTTTGACCGCGAGTTCGTTCGTCGACACAAGCAGGCGTTTCAGTGGGGATTGCGGGCGGGCGCCAAGATCTGCTTCGGAACAGATGTGGGGTCATTCCCACACGGCGAGCAAGTCGACGAATTCGACTTGATGGTGTCCTATGGAATGGAACCCCTGGACGCGATCCGCTCAGCAACGACACGCGCAGCCGAGTTGTTGCGCATGGAGGGGCAAGTGGGGACCCTGGCCGGAGGAGCGTATGCGGATCTCGTCGCCCTCGATGGCGACCCGCTGACCGACATCGGCGCTCTGAAGACAGTCCGGTTTGTCATGAAGGACGGGATAGTGGTGCGGGACCGTCTCGGGGTGACCGCCGCCGCCGAAAGCATTGTTGCGCAGTCGTTGCGGTAAAACCGCCGTTGAGGCGATCACGGCTGCTACTGGCGCGGCAGCGGATGATGCGGGCATTGTTTTCGAGACGGGAAGAGTCCACCAGGGGTTGGTCGCCGACGTGATCGCCGTGGACGGGGATCCGATGACTGATCTGCGGATCCTCAAGCACCCCAGCTTGGTCATGGCCGAAGGCGTCGTTGTGCACAAACGATGTCGGGTCCGGGTGCCAGACGCGGGCGAGCCGTGAAAGTGGAGAGCCGGTATTCCCCGCATCACCGCCGGCTGCGTGCCGCGGTGGAATGGATCACCCGATCGCTCGGCGACGCCCCGCTAGGCTGCGTAATCCGCCATCACGGGACCACCGTTGGTCACGAGGTCTGTCGGGGGATGACTGCCGACATATTGTTCGAGATCGGCAGCATCCGAAAATCGTTCAACAGCGCGTTGATTGGCTGCACATCCGACAGGAGCGATTTCACGATTCACCTCAAGGCGACCAATATGTGGCCGGAACTCGCGGCCATCAGCGGTGATCCGGGCGACACCGAGATCACACTGCATCATTTAGCCAGCGGGGTGTCGGGGTGGATGACCCCCGATCCGCCCGGCTTACGATTTCTCTACAACAGCGCCGCCTCTACGGCCGCAGAGCGGGTGGTCGGTCGTTACTGGGGATTTCCTCATGACGAGATCGCCGCCGAAATCGCGCGTCGCTTCAAGGAGCCCCTGGATGCGGCATCCTGGAAAATCTACCATTTCCCCGGCCGGTTTACTCCGGGAGATGTCGAGAATCCGGGGCCCAAACTCGCCATCGACTCTGACCTTGCCGATCTCGCGACGTGGGGTGAGCTTTGGTGCAACTCGGGCCGCTGGCGCGGGCAGCAGTTGATCCCGGAGGCATACGTTAAGCGGGCAACGTCCCTTGTGAACCCCGATATCCCAAGTTCCCACTACGGCTACGGTTGGTTTGTCAACGCTGGCCATGCCCTGTGGCCGCGGGTCCCAGCAGATTCGTATGGTCATGCCGGGTTTGGATCTTTTCGATCTTCGGGCGAGCCCAGCCGCGCGTTCTTGTGGGTCTGTCCGTCACTTTCGGTCGTGGCCGCGATCATTACCGATGCCTCCGCCGGCTTTGCCGGCGACTTTCTCGACGTACCCAATGACTTTACAGCAGAGTGCATTACCAAGATCATGAGCGCGCTCTGAGGGAAACACTGGCCGGCAAGCGAAGAAACGCGCCATGAGCGAAACGTGTCGGAGTCCCCGCAGCGATTCCGTCGAGCGGATTCGGCGGAATTGGCCCCGGAGCGACCCCAGTCCGTATCGGCACGCGGGCCCGGTCATGATTAGCGCATTCCCGTTCCGCTCAGACCCACGAAATCAGAAGGGAGGTTGTCCATGCTTCGGGTTGCCTTCACTGGGACCTTCGCCGCCCGCTTCGCGGAGCGAGTAGGGGCCCACCTTGGAATCCCGTGCGACGTCATCGTGGAAGATGAGGGCGGGATCGTCTCGCAGCTTCCCGAGGTGGACGTGCTGGTGACCCTTGCGTTTACCCGTGAGATGGGCGAGGCGGCCCGACGACTCAAGCTTGTGCAGGTGCCCGGTGCCGGTTTCGACCGGATCGACCGATCTGCGCTTCCCGCCGGTGCATGGCTGGCGAATGCCTATGGCCACGAAGTCGGCATCGCGGAGTACGTGATCGGGGCCGTGGTGGCGTTGAGTCGCGGCTTCTGCCGCCTAGACGCCCGCCTCCGGCGGGGAGACTGGGAGAGCCAGTGGGCGGTGTCGGCGCCGCCGCCTTGGCCGGAACTTGCAGGTAAGGCGCTCGGCATTCTCGGCTATGGTCGGATCGGACAGGCTGTGGCCCGGCGCGCCCGGGCATTCGATATGGCAATTTGGGCGATCCGACGCGACGTGACGCAATTAGACCCGCAAGGACTCGAGTTCCTCGGTGGACCAGACGCCTTGAATGAAGTCTTGCGACGCGTGGACTATCTGGCAATCACGCTCTCATTCACGGGGGCCACCCGCAGCCTCCTCGGGGAACGAGAGTTTCGATTGATGAAGCCGACCGCCTTCCTCATCAACGTGGCTCGCGCAGAGATCGTCGACGAAGAGGCGCTCTATCGAGCGCTGGCCGAAAGGGCGATCGCTGGTGCTGCTCTTGACGTCTGGTATCGGTATCCGATCGGACCCGGTTCAACTCTTCCCGCGCGCTGCCCTTTCCACGAGTTGCCCAACGTCCTCATGACGCCCCACGTGTCCGGCTGGACGGAAGGGACGCTGGCAGCACGGGCGAAGCTTATCGCAGAGAACATCACCCGAGTCGCGCGGGGCGAGCTCCCAGCGAATCTGATTCCCTGATCGGAGAATATATGATTTTGCAAATGCGTGTTTCATCGGCCGCCCATAAGGTGTCGTCGGCTCAAGACCGGGATATGGCATGACCGTTAGGATTGCAGACAGCCCCCTGCTATTCCGGCGCTATTCCGAGAGCCGTGACCAGGCGGGAAGCGCCATGGCGAAACGAGAAGACACGAGTGGGGAGCCGTGAAGATAAGGGCGGTTCGCGGAAGATCGTGACCGGGCGTTAGGGCGGCCCTCGAGCTTACACCGGGGAGGTCGCGGGTTCGACCCCTGCCTCGCCCACCAAGAAAATCATGACTTTCTGCATCCGGGTTCGCCGACCAGATTCCGAGAGAAACCAAAGTCCGGGCGCTAGCAAAAGACTTCATGAACTCCTGGGGCACGATCCAGTCGCGATTAGGCAGCACAGTGGCGCATCTGCTTTGTGTGGCGGGATGGGGATGCTTACGACGTTGAGATTGTGGATTACCATTAGGAGAGCATATGACTAAGTCCAAAAGGCTGCCACCGATTCATCCTGGCGAAATCCTCCGCGAGGATTTCATGGGGCCACTCGGCATCAGTATGAACAAGCTGGCCCTTGATCTCCGCGTCCCTGTTACTCGCATCGCGGAAATCGTGCATGAGCGTCGAGGCATTACTCCAGACACAGCCTTGCGCCTTGGGCGTTACTTTGACACCAGCGCGCGCTTTTGGCTGAACGCGCAAGCGGCCTACGACCTCGAGGTGGCACAAGACGAACTTCGGGGCACCGTTGAGCGTGAAGTGCGGCCTCGAGCAGGCCTTGCGCCGAGTTCGAAAGCCGCCGCAAGGGCTTGATACTAGTGATGCGCCTCGGAAATCGTCAGCAATTAATTAGCCCGAATATCCGAGTTTGACGCCCACGACTTCATATCGGGAGCTGCCGGTCTGGTCCGAATACTACCCTACAGCCCACCGCCAACAATCTGCCTGAGGTACTCATGAACCTTAGGCTTGCGAATCGCCATCTGTTCGATCGATTTGTCGAGTATGTTGGAACTGTCTTGCCTGTAGTACGAGATGTGGGACACATGTCAAGACTTGGTTCGCGCCGTTTTCGGGTTACCCTTGAGCGCCGCCAGTGTTGCTGGGATACCCTGCCTGGGCGAAGGATAGCGAAAACGGAACCCGGTTGCGAGCAACGCTGAAGGATCGGCATGCGCATCAAGGGTTATCGTCTCCACGACGACCGACCCCGCAATGAGCGCAGCTAGCCATGCCGGAACTGCTCCGGGACGCTTGACCCCCATGAGAGCTGCGGTCTCGTCGAATAGTTCACGCTGTGTCGTGTCGGAACCGTCCATGGCGATGAACGTATGACCGACCAGTTCGGTGCGGGGGAGTCCAGCGAGATGAACCAGCGCACGGGCCGCGTCCGTCACGTGGATGAGCGGCACACGGTTCGTTCCTGCTCCGATGATACGAGCCGACCCATTTCGAAGCGCCGTAATGACGAGGTCGGCGAACACCTTGCCTGGCCCGTAGACGAGACTGCCGACGTAGACATAAGTGGCCTCGATGCCCGAGGCTTCTACTAAGTGGCGGACGGGAATCCCAATGTAGGCAAACCCCCTAGGATGGTCACGTACGAGTGAATGCTGGCTGATGGTACCCTGCGCATCCGGTTGCAGGTCGTCGGCTCCGCTCACAGAAAAGAAGACGGGTCGCTTTTCGGCAGGCAACCTCCGCAGAGCTTCCAGCGTAGCACGCGTCATCGCTTGACGCTCTGTCGAGAGGGACTTCATAGCGGATTTGCTCCAGCGTTTGGGTAACCTTGGTTGCGTCAGATCAATCAAGACCGTACTCCCCTGAACTTCAGCTATCCACGCATCGGGCTGGTAGATATTGCCCACGACAGGGAGCGCGTCGATCTGCCTCACCTTGCTTGCGCCTACTTCTGAACGAACGAGAGCTTTGACTTGCCACCTTGCCTCCACAGCCTGAATGACTACCTCATGTCCAATGAAGCCCGTTCCACCGAGAATAAACATAGTCTTGCTCATGATATCCCTCTTTCTCATGACTATTTCGTTTTTCCGATTCACCTTGAGAGTCAGCGCCCATCGCTAGGGCCCAGCGCCGCTGCACTTCGGCAAATCGCCGACTCGGGTCTCGCGTTACCGGTCATATCGTATTTAAGTCTCAACTTCATTTTTTCAGTAGTTCTCACTGAAATTTCAGCCGACATTCGGGCCGACATGGCGCTCTCATATTCGCGTATGGCGGTTGCTACGTCAGCGAAGCGGCCAACCCCGTCGTTCATCAGCCTGGAGGCAGCGCCGCACCGCGCCGTCTTGTGATTCTGCTGGCCCGAAAGGCCATGAACGTGCTCCGGACGCGACCACACCCACACATCGACGGTACTATGTGCATCGTTGTCCGGTGCGCCGATTTCGTTGTCAAGGTGTCCAAGCAGTTGGTGGCTCACGCGTCCGCAGCCAGCTGGCGCACCGATCGCGGCACTGGCGAGGCGGTGCACTTTACGCAAGACTTGGTCCGCCGAGCCTTCACAATGGCAGGGTATGCTGTGGGTAATCCCATCCAAGGTTACTTGCCTGACGGCAGATATGAATACGCGCTGCGCAATGAACACTTCGTACGAGATCCGGCATTAGGTCACCTACATCGTGGAACTATGATGCCGGATCATATCGCTAACCATGCCTGTCTCGACTTGGTCACGATCCTTGGCTCCAGGAAGGTCTTCTTCCACAGCCCCACGGAGATGGGATGAACCCCATCGATCTATATATCCAGGCGAAATCGCCAGGCCCGAACAAAGAGTCTAACTGGAGGGGGGGCGGAGATCTTTGCTGGAGACAGTGCCAAGGAGGACTATGAGCGCCGGATTGCTGAGCTGGAGCAACTGCTCGGCAAGAAAGAAGTGGAAATCGCCCTTTTAAAAAACTTCTTGCGCCCCACACTATGAGCCCCACGCAGAAGGTCGTGCTGGTTCGGACGTCGGTACCGAAGTGCGGGCTGCGGCTGGTCTTGGATGCTGTGGGGTTGCCTCGAGCAGTATGTTTGCGCCGTCCAGAGCAGCGGCCGGGGGACTCATCGCCTATGGAACAAGCCAAGTCGCGGCAATCCGCCGTATGGCAGCGTACGTGGAGAAGATTCTGAAGGGAGCCAAACCAGGCGAACTCTCGGTGGAGACGGTGACGCGCTATGAGCTGATCGTGAACCTGAAGACGGCTCGGGAGATCGGCGTCACGATCCCACCCGAAGTGCTCAAGCGGGCGGACCAGATAAAACTGGTTGCCGATTCCGCCCAGCGGCCTGTTCAACTTGACGATCCGCATATACAATCCGGAAGAGAAAGCATTGAACCCGGCGATGCGCTCTAGCCATTTAGAAGCTCCAGATCGAGGATAACTAGATCGGGGCTGTCGCGCCGTACGACCGGCAGCACCACAGGGCCGTCAGCGGTTACGAAAGATCCGCTAGAGTCGCTGTCTGCCGGTGGACGTCACACGCGCCGGCGGACGACGAACGAAGCGCAGAAGTGTCTGCTCAACCCGCGTCAGCGTGTGATCCCGACGATAGATGATGAAGAAGCGGCGATGACAGCGCCACCTCGGTAGACGGACCGGCTTGACTCGGCCAGCGCGCAGATCGTCCGCCACGGCTTCTTGAGAGATCGCCGCGACGCCATACCCTGCGAGCACGGCCGTCCGCAAGGCAGCGTTGCTGCCGAACTCCTTGAGCGACTCGGTGCGGACGCCGCAACGCGCCAATGCCGCCACGGCCAGCGCGCGGGTCGCAGAGCCCTCCTCGCGGAGGAGCAGCCGGGTCCGGCCGAGCGCATCGACGGAGACGCGGCGGCCGGCCAGCGGATGCGTTGCCGCCGCCACCAGCAGGATCTCGTCCCGCACAAACGGCAGGATTGCCAGCGCGGTGTGCGCCGGCCGCAGCCCCACGAACGCGAGCGAGATGCTGTGGTCGAGCACGCGCTCCGCCGTCCGCTGCGTGTTGTCGATCCTCAGGCGCACCGCCAGGTGCGGATACGCCCGGCCGAACGGCCCGAGCCGCCTGGGCAGGACGAACTCGCCGACCGTCGTGCTGGCGCCGACGACGAGATCGCCCCGCAGCCACCCCTGCACCTCCCCAATCGCCGCCGGGATCCGGTCGAGCAACTGCAGCACCTGCCGGGCTAGGGGCACGACTGCCTCTCCCGCCCCCGTCAGCCCCAGGCTCCGTCCTTTGCGCTCCACCAGCGGCGTCCCCAGCACGCGTTCGAGCCGCCGGAGCCGTTGCGTCACGGCCGGCTGAGCGACGTGCAGGGCTTCGGCCGCTCGGGTTACGCCGCCCGAATCGACGACGCGGACGAGCATCGCCAAGTCCTCGACGTTCACGAGCGCGTGTTCCATAAGAACATGCTTATGGATCGCGACCGGAAATTCCTATTGGACGCCGTTGCTGCATGCGCATATCGTAGAAGGCGACAACGGGCGAGGAGGAGCGCGTCATGGGTGAGCAGCCGGACCTCCGCTGGTCAGACACCGAGGCCGCCCGCATCGTGCGGGAGACGTATGGGGCGGTCATCCCCGAGGGCGACTCCGCGGTTGCGGACAGCCTGTACGATCCCTCCGAACTGGCGGAGGTACCGGGCCCCGCCATCGCGATGGCCTTGGGGCTGGGGAATCCGGTGCGGGTCGCTGAGATTCGCCCCGGCGAGACTGTGCTCGACCTCGGGAGCGGCGGGGGAATCGACACCCTGCTCGCGGCGAAACGTGTGGGCCCGCGCGGATGCGTCTACGGGCTCGACATGACGCCATCGATGCTGAAACGGGCGCGCGCGCACGCCGCGCTCGCTGGCCTTAGCAACATCCAGTTCATCGAGGGGCGGATAGAGGCGATCCCGCTGCCCGAGGCGAGCGTGGATGTGGCCATCTGCAACGGCGTGATCAACCTCGTCGCGTCGAAGGGCAAGTTGTTCCGGGAGATCTTCCGCGTGCTGCGACCTGGCGGCCGGCTGGTCTTCGCTGATTCCGTTGTGGACGGATGCCTGCCCAAAGAGGTCCTGGAAAACGAAGCGGCCTACGCCGGCTGACTCGCGGGCGCGCTTGCGGAGCAAGCGCTCATCGAGGCCGGCCGCAAAGCAGGGTTTGTCGACATCGCGGTCGTGGGGGACCGTTTCCCGCTGGGCCGCGATCGCCTCCAGCGCTACCCGCTGTTCTCAGTCGAGTTTTTGGACTGGTTGTTCACGCAGATCCCCGAGGAGCAGATCCCCATCTATACTGCACATTTCCGCATGGTCAAGCCGACCCAATGACTCCGCTGGCCCCGCGTTGTGACCCAGACGGTAGGGCCCGTCAATCCAACGGGGATGAGCAAGGAGGGATGAAATGAAAGGGTATCGTCGGGACCCTGAGCGCACCGAAGTACGAGTCCTGCGGAGCCATGTTCCGTTAGCGGGAGCGCGTATCCTAGAAATCGGATGCGGGGACGGGCGGCTGACCAGAAGAGTCGCGGGCGTGGCTCGGACAGTCGTTGCTATCGACCCGAATGCCTCACTCATTCGGCGCGCGCGGGAATTGACGCCGGCGTCTTTGAGGAATAAAGTCCAATATAGAACGGGGCCCGCCGAGAATTTACAATTTCCCGACCAGAGCTTTGAGATCGCGGTGCTTTCTTGGTCGCTTTGATGAGTGCCCCGTGAGGGCATGGTCCATGCCCTGGAATTGCTCCATGCTGTGCTCGCCCCGCAGGGTGTGCTCGCCGATCTCCGGCCCGACCGGTCGGCGCACCCTCCGAATCGTACTAGGCATCCTCAAGTCTACTGCATAGCAGGGGACGAGAGAGTTCATGCAGGCTACCTCAAGACACTGAAGCCGGTAGCAGATTATCGCGCCGCCAACCTTGCGGTGCGCCGGGTGATCCGGCGGGGGCTCTTTGCGCTCCAGGCAGTGGACGTATTTGACTTTCACTACTACTTTGACTCACTCACGCATCTTGAGAAAGCGCTGGCCACGCGATGGACTGACACGGTCTTGGAGGCAGCTACCCATCACCACCTCGGGGTGATGCTGCATCGGCATCCAAACGCACAGATCATGGCGGTCTCACGAATACGTCTGAATGTCATGAGGAAGCAATAGTGGATTAGAAAGGCTGGGAGGAGACGGGTGGACACCGTGCGAGCGAGCGCCGCTCCTGAGGCACAAAACCCCTCTACGACGAAATCGTAACTCATGTCACAGGACTAGAGCACACGTCTCTTCAGTACGCCCGGCGCGATCCGACGGACACCGCCTGTCGAACATTGGCGTTCAGTGCGATCTCATCGGCAATGAAGGCAGCGACGTCCCTGGGTTCCCTCGGTGGTTCCTCGATTACGCATTCCGAATACAGGGGGGCAAGAGACATGGCAACACCGACAATCGGCAACGGAATCATTGACAGGCCCAGCAATCACTCCGTTGAACAGACGGTGGACAGGCTCAAGAGTATCTTGCAAGCCAAAGGCGTGACATTGTTCGCGCTGGTCGACCACAGCGGAGAAGCGGAAAAGATTGGGATGAAGATGCGTCCCACGAAACTACTGATATTCGGCAGCCCGAAGGCAGGAACCCCCCTCATGCTGGCCGCTCCGAGCATCGCCATTGACCTCCCTCTCAAGATTCTTGTGTGGGAAGATAGCGAAGGGAAAGCGCGGATTTCGTATAACAGCCCGGAATACTTAAAGAAGCGGCATGGCCTGCCGCAGGAGCTATTGCAGAATATCGCCGTGGTAGATACACTGGCGGAGACGGCTGGAGAATAGCTGCGTTGCGGGCGCCGCACCGGTTTCCTTGTTGGGAGGTTGGGCCTGGTCACTGCCCGTCGTCCTGGCCGCAGCGGCGGTGCTGGTGCCGCAAAAGAGATAGGAGCGGTGGCGTCTGTCTTGCACGGACCATCGGCCACCGGTGCCGGTACCGGGGTGGTGCGATTCAAACTTCCACGACGGGCAACCCGGGCAGCACCTTCTCGAGCGTGATGGGAAAGTCGCGCACGCGCACGCCGGTGGCGTTGAAGACCGCGTTCGCGACGGCCGCCCCGGCCCCGCAATTGCCCAGCTCGCCGAGGCCCTTCACGCCGAGGACGTTAGCCTTGTCGTCGAACCCGTCGAGCAGCACGGCGCCGATCTCGGGGATGTCCGCGTGCACGGGGACCAGATATTCGGCGAGATCCCGGTTGACGAAGGCGCCGGAGCGCGTGTCGACGAGGGCCTCTTCGAACAAGGCATAGCTCACCCCCACGGTCATGCCACCGATTAACTGCGAGCGTGCTGTCTTGGCGTTCAGGATGCGGCCCGCCGCGAAGACGCCCAGCATCCGCCGGAGACGGATCTCGGCCGTATCGACGTCGACGCCGACTTCCGCGAAGTGGGCACCATAGGTATGGATCGAGTAGGCCATGTAGTTCGGATCATCCCGCATGCCGGCGATCTCGCCCTCCGCCTCGAGGCCCTCCGGAGGGATGCGGCCGCCCGAGGTCAGGAGCTTCTCCCGCAGGGCTTCGCACGCCCGATGGACGGCGGTGCTCGAATTGGCGGCGCCCCACGAGCCGCCGGACCCCGCGCTGACCGGAAACTCGGAACGCCCCAACTCGATCCGCACGCGATCGAGCGGCAGATCGAGCCGGTCGGCGGCGACCTGGGTCAGGATCGTGTAGGTGCCGGTACCGAGGTCGGTCATGTCGGTCTGGACGACGGCGATGCGGTCCGGACCCATCCGGACCCTGGCCTTCGTCGCTCCCTGGAAGTGCATGCGGATGGCGGCCGCCATGCCATAGCCGACCAGCCACCGGCCGTCGCGCAGACTCGAAGGTCGCGCGGGACGGCGCTCCCACCCGAAACGGCGCGCCCCTTCGCGCATACACTCGACTAGACGGCGGTCGCTGAACGGAACGCCCCGCTCGGGATCGAGCGAAGGCTCGTTCCGGATCCGCAGCTCGATGGGATCCATCCCGAGCGCATACGCAAGCTCATCCATTGCCGACTCGACCGCCAGAAGGCCCGGCGCTTCGCCCGGGGCCCGGACGTCCTCCCCCCGCGGAAGATCGAGCGGCGTCAGCCGATGGCGCGTCAACCGGTTGGGCGCGGCGTAGAGGCTCCGGGTCGTGGTGGCGGTCTGCTCGGTGTACTCCTCGCGGGGGTTCGTAGGCATATTCACCTCGTGGGCAATGGCGACCAACCGGCCGTCCCGCCCGGCGCCCAGTCGCACCCGCTGGCTCGACGTGGGGCGCTGTCCGACGAGGTGAAAGATCTGCTGCCGCGTCATCGCGACCTTGACCGGCTGTTTCATCTGTCGAGCCGCGAGCGCTGCGAGGATGGTTTCGGAGTGGATGCCCAGCTTGGAGCCGAATCCCCCGCCGACAAAAGGGGTGACCACATGGATCCGCTGTGGGTCGATCCCAAGCGTGCTGGCGATCGAAGTGCGGGCATTATTGACGACCTGGGCGCTCACGTAGATCGTCAGATCGTCGCCATGCCAGACCGCGAGACAGGCGTTCGGTTCCATCGGCTGGGAGAACTGATACGGCGTCGTGTAGCGCTGATCCACTTTGACCGGGGCAGTGTCAAACGCGGAGTCGAAATCGCCCACCGCCGTGTCGGCCTCCCAAAGGCCTTTCACGCGTTTGGGAGCGTACGTGTGATCCTGGCGCGCGGCAAAGTCGTACTGTCCCGGCTCGGCGGCGTAGTCGATGTCGATGAGATTCGCCGCCGCCCGCGCCTGTTCGAAGGTCGTGGCGACGATGAGCGCCACGGGCTCGCCGTAGTGATGAATGTCGGGGCCGACGAGCGCCGGCTGGGCGCGGAGGTATGGCGACGGAATGGACGCGTCTGGGGCGCCTTGAGGAGGAGTGTTGCGATATGTCATCACCATGCACACGCCTGGTGACTGCTCGGCATGGGTCGTGTCGATTCTCGCGATGCGGCCGCGGCCGATCGTCGCACCAACGATAAACCCGTAGAGCGGTTGGCCGGCCTCCCAGTACTCGTAGGCGTAGGTGGCCCGGCCGGTGACCTTGAGCGGGCCGTCGACGCGGTCGAGGGGTTGCCCGATCACCGTCATAGCGGTCTCCTCATCCCGCCTGGACCGCCTGCGCCAGCGTGCGGAAGAGCGTGCGCTTGGCCACCTCGATTTTGAAGTCGTTTTGCCCGTGCCCTACGGCCTGCGCCATGGCCGCCTCAGCCGCAGCCCGAAAGGTGACCATCGTGGCCGGACGGCCCGCCAGTGCGGCCTCCGCCTCGGCCGACCGCCAGGGCTTGGGCGCTACCCCGCCAAATGCCACCCGGGCTTCGGTGATCCATCCCCGATCGATCGCGACGATGGCCGCCACGGAGACTAGAGCGAAGGCATACGAGGCCCGGTCGCGCACCTTGCGGTAGACGTGACGGCCCGGCGGCGGGGGAGGGAGGGTCACGCTCGTGATCATCTCGCCCGGCCCGAGGACGGTCTCAACGTGCGGAGTCTCGCCGGGGAGGCGGTAG
>DASSXJ010000307.1 GCA_035703895.1 bacterium
ACCGGGAGCATCAGATCGGCCAATAGAAAGGCGCCGCCGCGTTCGAGGCGCGCCGCTACGTCGGTAAACAGCCGCCGCTTCTCGGCGTCGGAGAGATGATGCACGACCAGGGAGGCCAGGACGCATCGCAGGGGCCGTGGAAGCGCTCTCCGCCAGGCCGTATCCGCCAGCTCGAACTCGCCCACCGCCGCGCGCCGCCCGAACGCACGGAGGGTCGTCCGGAGGGCGGAGCGCATGCGTGCGGAGCCGTCGAGCGCGATGTACCGGCACGAAGGAAACGCGCGGAGCACGGCCCGGGCCAGGGCACCCTGACCGGCGCCCAGCTCCACGACGGTGAACGCTTCCCTCCGCTCCGCGGGGATGAGGCTCGTCAACGTCCCGATTTGCACACGGCGCGAGGGCACGGCGATCTCTGCGACCGCGCCGAACGCCTCCGAGTCGGCTTCCGTCCAGCCCAATGTGGACGGAGCCTCCCGGGGACGCGCGTTGCGGTTACCCGCCCGCTTTCCTGGCGCATGATACCGCTGCGTCTTCGGCGTGGCACATCACCTCCGACCATGGGCACCCGACAGGTTATGCTGGACGTGAAACTTGTCCTCCACAATGGTGATCACTGCTGCACAGCTTCCGCGTGGGGACACCCACGGCCGCAATGACAGGAGCCCCACCGCCTTTCCACGAAACGGAAGCATCGGTCCACCAGCGAGGAGGCTCCTATATGGCGGAACGACCGCTCGAACTCATGATCCCGGGACCGGTCCCGGTCAGCCAGGACGTGCTCGAGGCGATGGGAGAGCCGGTCCGCCAGCACTATGGACCGGAGTGGCTGCCGTTCTATAAGCAGTTCATCGTCCGTCTGCAGCGGATCTTCGCGACCACCGGCTCGGTCTATCCGATCCCGGCGTCCGGCAGTGGGGGCCTGGAGGCGATGCTCGGAACGCTCATCGGGATCGACGGCACGGTGGGTGTCATCACAAACGGCTTCTTCGGCAACCGGCTGCTCAGTATCGCCCGGGCCTACACTCCACACGTCGAAGTGCTGCAGGTGCCCTACGAACGACCCGCGGACCCTGCCGAGGTACGCGCCTGGCTCCGGAAACGGCGGGTCTCCGTCCTCGCGGTTGTGCACAGCGACACGTCCACCGGAGTGCTCAATCCCATCGAGGAGATCGTGGCAGTGGCCAGGGCCGAAGGGGCGGCGGCGGCCGTCGACGCGGTGTCCTCGCTGGCCGGAGTTCCGGTCGAGACCGACGCCTGGGGGGTCGCGGCGATCTCCAGCGCCTCACAAAAGTGCCTGGAGAGCCCGCCTGGGGTCGCGCCCGTCGCGGTCACCGAGCTGGGCTGGCAGTTTATTGACCGCCAGCCCGCGCCGGGGCGGGGGTGGTATCTCAACCTCCGCAACTGGCGGCAGTTCGAGCACGAGTGGGCCAACCACCCCTACCCGGTCACGCTTCCCAGCAACAATATCGTGGCGCTCGACCGGGCGCTGGAGCGGATCTTGACCGAAGGGCTGGAGGCCAGGTTCGAACGGCACCGCCGTGCGGCCGCGTTGCTGCGCGACGGACTCGAGCGTCTGCGATTCAAGGTGTTCGCGGACGCCCGCTGGGCATCGCCCACCGTCACCGTCGCCTACCCCCCCAAGGGGATCGATCCGAGCGCGCTGATCGAACGGCTGCGCGTCGAGCACCGCATCGCCGTCGCCGGGGGGCTCGACCACCTGGCCGGGAAGGTCATTCGCATCGGCCATCTCGGGAATCAAGCCACGCCTGAGCGCGTCCAGCACCTCCTCGGCGCGCTGGAAGCGGGCTTACGTCAGAGCGTGCCGTCGTCTCCGTGACTGTACGGCCGGAGCATCACATGCACAGTCTGGGGGCCGAGTTGAAATTCAGGGGGAAGTTCTTCCTGGGGCTATTGGTCACCAGCTATATCCTCATGAAGACGATCGTGTACATGACGCGGATCCTCGCCTACTACTTCGTCTACGGGGTGTGGAAGTTCTTTTAACCGCTGAATTCATCCTCTGTCACCCACCGCATTACTCGTATCGGAGCGCGACGATGGGGTCTAGCGCCGCCGCCCGTTGCGCCGGGTAGAATCCGAAGACGACCCCGACCCCCGCGGCGGACGTAAACCCGAGGATCATCGAGAACGACGAGATCAGCACCGGCCAATGGGCCAGCGTCGACGCGCCCTGCGCGGTGGCCAGCCCCATCCCGATCCCGATGATCCCCCCGATGCACGACAGGGTGAGGGCCTCTACCAGGAATTGCAGGAGGATGTCGCGCCCTTTCGCCCCCACGGCCATGCGAAGCCCGATCTCCCGTGTCCGCTCGGTGACGGAGACGAGCATGATGTTCATGATGCCGATGCCGCCGACCACGAGCGAGACGACCGCGATGCCGGCGAGGAGCAGGGCCTGGGTCTGCGAGGTCGCGATCCTGACCTGCTGCACGTCGGAGATGTTCCGGACGCTGAAGTCGTCGGGCTGCCAGGCCGCGAGGTGGTGCCGGATTCGCAGGAGCCGTTGCGCCGCGTCGATGACGCCCGGCACGGCCTCGGGCGTGGTGGCGGTGATGAGGATGCTCTGTACCCAGGTGGCGCCGGTCAGACGGGCCTGCAGCGTGCTGATCGGCACCATCACGAAGTCGTCCTGGTCCCGGCCGAATCCCGACTGCCCTTTGGACGGGAGCAACCCGATCACGCGGAATGGGACGTTCTTAATGACCACCGTGGATCCCACCGCCCCCCCGGCGGGGAAGAGGTTCTGCGCCGCCGTGCTGCCGAGGACGGCGACCTTCGCCCGCTGGTCGACCTCGGTCGCGGTAAAGAACCGTCCCTGGATGACCGTCCAGTTTCGCACGGTTTGCCATGCGGGGGTGCTGCCTGTAATCGATGTGTACCAGTTGGTGCCGCTGGCCACGACCTGTGCGTTATTCGACGACGACGGCGCCGCCGCGGCGACCTCGGGGACGCCCTTGGCAATGGCCGTCACATCATCGAGTTTGAGCGACGTCCGCGTCCCGGATCCGAGGCTGACACCCCCGCTCGAAATCGCACCCGGGATGACGACGACCAGGTTGGCGCCCAGGCTCTCGATCTGCGCCAGAACCGCCGCCTGCGCCCCCGAGCCGATGGCCATCGACGTAATCACCGCGCCGACCCCGATGATGATCCCCAACATCGTCAGGAACGAGCGGGTGGCATTGCGCCGCAGCGCCTGCCAGGCGACGCGGAGCAGGACCGTGACGTTCATGTCTGTACCCCCGAAAGGGCCGGCCCGCCGGATGCCACCATCCGGGCGGCCTCCGGGATTACCTCTTCGACCGGCCGGTCATTGACGATCCGGCCATCCTTAAAGATGACGATGCGCCTGGACCACGCGGCGACTCCGGTGTCATGCGTCACCACGACGACGGTAATGCCCTGGTCGCGGTTGAGACGCCGGAACAGCGTCATGATCTCGCTGCTGCTTGTGCTGTCGAGGTTCCCGGTCGGCTCGTCGGCCATGAGCAGGGGGGCGCCGTTGGCAAGCGCGCGGGCGATGGCCACACGCTGCTGCTGCCCGCCCGAGAGCTCGCTCGGCCGGTGATCAAGGCGATCCCCGAGGCCCACGGTCTCGAGCAGTGCGTGCGACCGGCGGACCCGATCGTCGCGCCTGACGCCGGCGTAGAGCAACGGGAGTTCGACGTTCTCCAGGGCCGTGGTCCGGGCGAGCAGATTGAAACTCTGGAACACGAAACCGATGCGGGTGTTGCGGATATCGGCCAGTTGGTCGCGCGACAGGCGCGACACCTCCATGCCGGCGAGCCGGTACGATCCGGAGGTCGGACGGTCCAGGCACCCCAACAGGTGCATGAACGTCGATTTGCCGGAGCCCGACGGGCCCATGATCGCGACGAACTCACCGTGATTGATCGAGAGGCTGACGCCCCGCAGGGCCTGGACCTCGGTCGAGCCTTCCCCGTAGACCTTCGTGAGGTCCCGGACGTCGATGAGAGGATCGGCCGATGACGCGCCGCTCCCCGCGGCGGGCCCGTCCCTCATGGGCCCGGAGCGCGGCCGGGTCCGCCGCCACCATTCGGCCCGCCGCCTGCGCCCTGACCGCCCCGTGCGGGCCCGCGTGCCTGAGCGATGATGACGCGGTCGCCTTCCTGGAGAGGACCGCCTGTGATCTCGACGTTTTGGCCGTCGGACAGGCCGATGACGACCCGGACGGGACTCGGCCGCCCGCTGCGTAGCACCCACACCGTCACCTGCGAGCCGGGCGCTCCGGCGACCGGAGCCGCGGTGGGAGTGCTTGCCACCGGCGGCCCAAACCCCCCGCCCCCCACCGCCACGAACCCGCCGCCACCCGTCGCTCCCTGCGCGGCACCGCCCTGGCCGAGCGGGCGATACAAGAGCGCGGCGAGCGGGACGGCCAGCACATGGGTCCGCGTGGCGACGTCGATCTTCACCTGCGCGGTCATGCCCGGCCTGAGCCGTTCCAACTGGTCGTGCACGATCACGACTGCATCGTAGGTCACGACGTTCTGCACGATCGTCGGGTTGAGGCGCACCTCGTGAACCACGCCGTCGAACGTGATGTTCGGAAACGCCGTGACGGAGATGTGCGCCTTCTCGCCCGCCTTCACGTTGCCAACGTCTGCCTCGTCGACCGAGGTATCGACCTGCATGTCCGTGAGGTTCGTGGCGATGGTAAAGAGGGTCGGCGTCTGGAAGGATGCGGCCACGGTCTGGCCGGCGGCGACGTTGCGCGCCATGACGATCCCGTCCATCGGGCTGGTGATCACCGTCCGCGAGAGGTTGTACTGCGCCGTCTGCACCTGCGCGGCGGCGGACGCGACCTGGTGCTGCGAAGCCGCGGCCTGCGCCTGGGCGGTCGCCACCTGCGTCTGCGCGCTGCGCACCTGGGATGCGGCGGCGTTCGCCTGCGCCTGCGCGACGCCAACCGCCGCCTGCGCCGCCCGGGAGTCATCGGCGTTGGCCTCTGCCGCGGTGCGGTCCGTATCCATCTGATTCTGGGGGATAAACCCCTGCTGGAGGAGCGACGCGTCACGCGAGACGGTCAGGTTGGCGAGGGCGAGCTGGGCCTTCGCCTTTGTCGCGTTCGCCTGGGCGCTCCGGAGGCTGGCCTGCGCCTGCTGGAAGTTCGCCTGCGCCGTCTGCACGCCGGCCTGCGCCTGCGTCACCGCACTCTGCGTGGCCGCGGCTGAGGACTGCGCCGCCGCCAGGTTCGCACTGAACTGCTCGACCGCAGCCTGGAACGTGGTCGGGTCGAGCGTCGCGAGCACGTCGCCCTTCTTGACCCTCGAGTTGTAATCGACTCGAATCGCCGCGATCGTCCCGGACACCTGGCTGCCCACCTGCACCAGTCCGGGCGGGTCGACGGGGTTCACCGTGCCGGTCTCGCTGACGGTCGCGGAGATATCGGTATAGCTCACCGGTCGCGAGATATACCGCACGTTGTTGCGTCCGGTGTTGATGCGCCGGATCCCCCAGAGCGCGCCTGCGACCAGGGCGAGGATGACGATCCCGGCGATGACCGCCCGCCGCACACCCCCCGATGTGAGTGTCATTGCCCTCCTCCCAACGTGCCGGCCTGAATCGGTATCCCCTGCGCGTGCTGCAGCGTCGCCAGCGCGCTCTGATACGTGTACACGGCGTTCGCAGCATTGACTTCAGCCTGGGCGGCGGTGGCCTGGGCCGTGATCACTTCCACGATCGTGCCGACGCCGGCGCGGTACCGCCCTTCGGTGACCCGGAGGGCTTCTTCGGCGGCGGCCTGCGCCGCCTCGGTGGCCGTCACGTTCGCCGCGCCCTGGACGGCCGCGAGGTACGCTTGATAGGCATCCTGCCGGACGGTGAGGCGGGCCGCGGCGAGCTGCGCCTGCGCGCTGTTCAACGTCGCCTGGGCGGCGGCGATCTCGGCGTGCCCCTTCCCCGAATCGTAGATGGGCAGGCTCAACGTGCCCGACACGCCGTAGGAGACGGCGTTGTTCAGGATCGGGCTCGTGCTGAGCGGCGTGTAGGTCGCCCCGACCCCGACGGTGGCCACCAAGCCGGCGTTGATCCGCGCGAGATCAAGGGCCGCCTGATCGGTCGCCACACTGGCCTGCGCTTGGGTGACCTCCGGCCGGTTGGTTTCCGCAGCCTGCATCGCGGCGGCGCCGGATCCCCCGACGGCGAGCGAAGGGCTGGGCGGGGCCTGCACCTCGACCGGCGTCGACGCGTCCACTCCGATGGCGGTCTGGAGGTTGGCCTTTGAGGTGGCGATCTGGGACTGGGCCTGAAGGAGCGTGACCTGCGCCTGCGCCACCTGTGACTGCGCCTGGATCACATCCGACTGTGCAGCCACTCCCGCGCGAAACCGCCCCTGGGCGAGCGCGAGCTGCGCCTGCGCCTGCGCAAGGACCGCCTGCTGCACGGTGGTCAGCCGCTGCGCTTGGAGGACGCTATAGAAGGCCGTGGCGACCGCGAGGGCGTTGTCGTTCGTCGTCTTCCGCAGTACCGCCTGGGCGGACGCCAGCGCGGCTTCGGCGGAAGCGACGTTCGCCCGCGTTCGGCCGCTATCGTAGAGCGGCAGACTTGCCGACACGGACAGCGTGCCGGTCCCCGTGACAGTCTGCAGCGGGACCGCCACGCCCGAGGTGGTGGAAAACGACGTCGCAGACGAGGTGCCGTAGGCGCCCGTGCCGTTGGCCGTGAGCGAAGGGGCCAACCCCGCGCGCGCCACGGTGATGTTCTGCTGCGCCGCCACCACGACCTGCTGGGCGGCCGCCACCTGCGGGTTGTGGGTCTGCGCCTCCTGCAGGGCCGCAGCCAGCGTGAGGGTCGAAGCGGCGGGTGCGCTCGCCTGAGCGACCGTCTGCGCGGGCATGGCGGCAAGAACGGGTGCCTGAGGGAGCGCCACACCCACGGCCAGCACGCAGGCTCCAATGAACGATGCCACGGATCGATGGGTCATGCCTCCTCCTCCGTATGCCTCGGGAGTGTCACAGTGAAGGTGCTGCCGGCGCCGGGGGAACTCTCCACGCTCACGTGCCCGCCGTGCGCCTCAACCAGCGACTTGACGATGGCGAGCCCCATTCCCGTACCGCCGCTGCTCCGCGCTCTGGATTCGTCGGCGCGGTAGAAGTGTTCGAAGATGTGCGGGAGATCCTCCGGGCGGATCCCGCTGCCGGTATCGGCCACCTGTAGATGAACGCCGTCGCCGTTCCCGTCCCGCAGCCTCACCCGGACCTCGCCTCCGGGCGGCGTGTGGCGGAGCGCGTTCTCGACCAAGTTCTGCACCACCTGGCGCATCCGATCCGCGTCGGCCGCAATCGTGGGAAGGCTCCTCGAGGGCTCAAGCCGGAGCTCGATGGTCCGCTCGTCCGCGAGCGGGGCCAGCGCTTCGAGTGTTTCGCGCACGACCCCGGAGATGTCGATCGTGCGCCGGTTGAGCTGCAGCTGCCCGGCCTGCGCGAGCGAAAGATCGCGCAGGTCCGTGATGAGACGCTTGAGCAGCACGGCCTGGCTGTGCAGGGCGGCGATCCGTTCGGGCGTCGGGTTCACCACGCGATCCAGGATCCCCTCCAGCGTGCCCTGGATCACAGAGAGCGGAGTGCGCAGTTCATGCGCGATGCCGGCGAAGAGGCGGCGCCGCTGGCTATCTTCTTCGGCCAGCCGGACCGCCATGCGGTTGAAGGCCTTGCTCAACTCGGCCACCTCGTCGTTCCCGGCCACGGCTACGAGCGGCAAGGGCAACCCCTGGGTGGCAGCACGGGCCGCTCCCGTCAGCTCGACGACCGGCTTGACGATGCGGCTCGTCATCCACAGCGCGATCAGCACCCCCACGCTCGCCGCGACCAACGTGCCGGCCCAGATCGAGTCCCGAATGCGGCTCGAGAACAGGATCTCCCGGGGACCGAACGGCCGCCGGATCGCGCCCTGAGGCGGCGTCCCCCCCTGGGGCGGGATCACGATCGGGCCACCGGGGCCCACCCGGGGCCCGACTCCATGTTCCTGCCCGGCCCGCTCGACGTACTGGCGGAACGTCTGGCGCGCCTGGTAGCCGGCGAAGATCGCGGTCAGGACGGTCTGGAGCACCGCGATAAAGATGAACGCCGCGCTCAGCTTCACGCGGACGCTACGCATGGCGGTCGTTCCCGGTCATGAACTTGTACCCGACGCCGTACACCGTCACGATATAGCGCGGCGTCTTGGGATCGGGTTCCACCTTGCCGCGAAGGTTCTTGATATGCGCGTCAACGGTGCGCTCGTATCCTTCGAAGGCGTGCCCCTGCACGCGATCGATCAGCTGCATCCGCGTGAAGACCTGGTTGGGATGGCCGGCCATGGTCTCGAGGAGCCGGAACTCGGTTGGGGTCAATTCCACGCGCCGGCCTCCGAGGCTCACCTCGTGGGCCCGGAGATCGATCAGGAGATCGCCGGCCCGGACCACCTCGACGGTCTCCCGGGAGCCCCGCCGGAGCACCGCACGGACGCGCGCGACAACTTCGCGCGGGCTGAACGGCTTCGTGATGTAATCATCGGCCCCGAGCTCGAGCCCGAGTAGTTTGTCGGTCTCCTCGTCGCGCGCCGTGAGCATGATGATCGGCGTGTTGGCCGTCTCGCGGATGCGCCGGCAGACTTCGCGTCCGTCCATCTTCGGGAGCATGAGGTCCAAGATGATGAGGTCGGGCCGCAGGCGGGCCGCGGCGGCAAGGGCCACTTCGCCGTCGGCGGCCTCGTCCACCTCGAACCCGTCACGCCGCAAATACGACCGCAGCAGATCGACGATCTGGGACTCGTCCTCCACCACCAGGATCCTGGGCATCGGGCCTCACGCAAGCGTCTCGAGGCGCTTGCGGTACTCCTCCTCACCGATCTCGCCCCGGGCGTACCGTTCACGCAGGACCTGCGTCGCCGAATCCGGCCGCTGCCACAGGCCGCGCGCGCTCACCAGCCGCCAGACCACGATGACGAGGCCGATCACCACGAGCGCCCGCAGAAGCATGAACAGGCCGAATGCTGCCACGATCCACGGGCCGTGCGGATGGTCACCGAGGGCTCGGGGCCCAAAGGGCCGCATGGGCTGGGCGAGAGCCGGGATCGCCTCGCTCAGGACTACCGCGGCCAGCAGAAGCAGCGGGAGAATCCGCCGCGTTCGCATCGAAACACCTCCGTAATGAGGCCATCTGTAGGGCATATTTAGTATCCCGTCCGGGTTCGAAGAAGTTGTGAACCCCTCATGAATATGTCATGAACCGGAGTGCCGGCCTTTAGCGCGCCATCACGAGCGACGCCCGCGTGACCCTCCGCTGATCGGAGTCCTCGAGCGCCTTCCCGACCTCCCGCAGTGGATACTCCGCGTCGAGCACCGCTTCGAACGGATAGCGGTCCCGCGTTGCGGCAAGAAAGTCCAGGGCCCGCTTGAGGTACCAGGGATGATAGCGGATGGTCCCCATGATCTGCACGCCTCTGCGGGTAAGCGTGCCGGGATCGAACGGGGTCGTGCGTCCGGGGGAAATGTTCCCCAGCTCCACGACCCGGCCGCCGGGCCTGACGAGATGGATGGACTCGGCGAATGCCGCGGGCACACCGGTCACCTCGACCGCCACGTCCGCCCCCAGGCCGCCCGTGAGCGACTGCACCCGGGCCGCCCGAGCCTCGGGCGTGTCGTGCTCCCGCAGATCGACGACGAGATCCGCGCCAAACCGGTGCGCGAGTTCCAGCCGTCTGGGGACGCCCTCAATAACGATCGTCCGGGCCCCCCGCGCCTTGGCGACCGCGAGCGCGCAGAGGCCGAGGCCCCCAGCGCCCTGCACCACCACCTGCTCCCCAGAGGCGACCCCGGCCTGGTCGAGTCCGAACAGTAACTCGGAGAGGGCGCAGTTGGCGCTGGCCGCGGCGCCGTCGGGCACCGCGTCGGGGACTTTATACAGGTACTGGTCCCGGTGGACGTAGTAGTGCGTGCCAAACGCGCCGTGAAAGTGCGGCGGGGCATCGGCCGGCTGCGACCAGTACCGGTAACAGTTGAGACACAGGTTGAACCGGCCCGCCTGACACGCCGGGCACTTGCGGCACGTGATGAAGTAGGCGCAGACGACTCGGTCCCCCCGGCGCAGGGGCGCGCCGACGAAATCCGTCTCAACCCCCTCGCCGAGCGCCAGCACCCGTCCCATCATCTCGTGCCCGAGCACGCTGCCCATCTTGACCGTAGGATGATGGCCGCGCCAGATGTGCAGCTCAGAACCGCAGACGTTGGCGCGAGAAACCTCGAGGAGCACCTCGCCCGGCCCGGGGTCGGCCACGTCGTACTCCCGCAACTCGGTCCGCTTGGGTTCCACCAACACCACCACGGTGCCGCGCATACCGCACCTCCTGGACGCACAGGGCTTTCTTCGCCGAGGCCGCCGCGGTCTCCCCGACCGCGCCGTTCGAGCAGCTCACCGGTCGCGAAGAACACGAGACGCAGGGAAGTCTCGCCTTCCCCGCGCCTCGTGGAGTGGACCTGAGTGATGCGGCCGACTACTTGTGCATCATCTTGGCCGCGCCTGTCACGAATTCGTCGGTGAAGGTCTTTTTCAGATCGATTTTGCTCGGATCCATATCCTTGTTGAACGTCGAGAGCACCTTCAGCACCGTCGCCGGGCCGTCGGGCGGCATCATCCCGGTCGGGTTGAACATGTTCATGCTCGCCGCGAGTGCCTTGAGGTAGAGCGGCTTGTCGCCCACGTAGTAGTCTTCCGGCATCTGGTCGGCGACCTGCGAAGGCGTGTGGGTCTGCAGGTACTGGAGGGTCTTGGCGAACGCGGCCACGGCCCGCTGCACCGCCTCCTTGTGGCTGCTCACCCAGTCCGCCTTCATGTACAAGCACGCCGCTGGGTACGTTCCGCCGAGCGCGCCGCGGGTGCCGGCCGCGGTACGCATGTCCACGAGCACATGCGCCAGGCCGATCTTCTCGAGGCGGGAGACCGTCGGTTCAGTGGTCACCCCGGCATCGATCCGGTTCTGCTGCATCGCGGCGATGAGCGTGTTGCCCGCACCCACGGCCAGCGGCGTGTACTGCGTCCGGTCGCCGCCCCCCTTCGTCACCAGGAACGCCGCGAGGAAGTTCGTCGAGGACCCCAGGCCGGTCACGCCGATCTTCTTGCCCTTGAGATCGGCCAGCGTCTTGATCCCGGACGCGTTGGAGACCACCAGCGCCTCACCGGGGACCCGGTCCAGATTGATCACTTGCTCCACAAGCTTGCCCTTGGACTGCAGGTCGATCGAGTGATCGTAGAAGCCCACCACCCCATCGATGCGTCCCGCCAGCAATTCGTTCTCCGCGTCCACGCCGGCGGCCTCGTCGATGAGGTCGACGTTGACGCCCATCTCCTTGAAGTACCCGAGGCGCTGCGTGAGCATCGCCGGCAGGTAGATGATCTTCTCGAGGCCACCCACAACGACGCTGAGTTTCGGCGGCGCCTGTGCCCCGAGGGGGCCTGTGCTTCCGATGCCGAGCAACAGAATGCTTAAGAGCATGGCCACAAGGACCTTGGCTCGCATCATCCACTCCCTCCCTCTCGTCTCGTGCATACTCTATACGTTCGGCCGCACCTGGGTGTTCTCCCGCGGCAGTCCAATGGTCCGTGTCGGGCCTCGCGCGCGGCGCCTCCCATCATGGCCCGGGCCGCTGTGCCGAAGGGCGCCACGGCGTCAGCCAGTGCTCCAGCTTCGTCATCAGGGCATCAGCGATCAGGGCGACCACGGAGAGAATGACCATAGCGGCAAAGACGCCGTTGGTATTGAACGCGCCTTGCGCCGTTGCCACGAGGTATCCGAGGCCGTGGGTCGCGCCGAGGAACTCCCCCACCACCGCCCCGATCAGGGCAAACCCGAAACTGGTGTGCAGGCTCGTCGTGATCCAGGTCAGCGCAGAGGGCAGCATCACATCGAATGAGAGCTGTCGCGGGCTCGCACCGAGAATGCGCGCGTTGTTCACAAGGTTGGGATCGACCTCGCGCACACCCTGGAAGGCGTTGAAAAACACGATGAAGAAGGTCAGGGTCACACCCAGCGCCACCTTGCTGGCCATCCCGAGCCCGAGCCAGATCACAAAGATCGATCCGAGGATCACGCGCGGGATCGCGTTGCCCATCCGAACGTACGGGCCGAAGATCGCCGCGAGGACCCGGTTCCGCGCGAGGGCGAACCCGGCGACGACACCGATCAACACGCCAATCAAGAATGCGAGGATCGTCTCCTCCAGCGTTACCGTCACGTGCTGCCAGAGCGGCCCCGCCGGTGTGCCCCGGGTGGTCCACCGCCAGATGGTCCCTGCGATCCCCGACGGCTGCCCGAAGAAGAACGGATCGACCAGGCCCACTCGGGCGGTGAGCTCCCATCCCCCCACGATCACCGCGAACACCGCGACCTGGAGGACCCGCTCGATCCGGGTCCACCGGCGTTCGCGCAGCTCGGCGGCGAGTTCTTCGCCGGCCAGGGCCGTTGTAGAGATGGCGTCAGGCGCTCGCGCGGTTGGTAGCACGCTCATAGGCGATCACAACCTCGCTGCGAAGATCCTCCCAGATCTGCTGGTACAGACGGGTAAACCGGGGATCGAAGCGGATCTCGGTCACGTTCCGTGGCCGCGGAAGATCGATCTCGTACGACCGCTTCAGCGTCGCCGGTGCGGCCGTGAACACCAGGACGCGATCCGCAAGTGAGATGGCCTCCTCGAGGTCATGCGTGACGAACACGACGGACGCAGATGTCTGCGCCCACAGTTCCAGCAGCTCTCCTTCCATCAAGATGCGGGTCTGCACGTCCAGCGCCCCGAACGGCTCGTCCATCAACAAAATTTCCGGTTCGTTGATCAGGCTCTGCGCGAGGGAGACGCGCTTGCGCATCCCGCCGCTGAGCTGGTTGGGGTAGCGGTCCTCGAATCCGGCCAGGCCCACGCGGGCGATCCAATCACGCGCGCGGCGGCGCGCCTCCGCCCGAGCCACCCCCCGATAGACCGGGCCGGTGGAGACGTTCTCGAGAACGTTTTTCCAGGGGAAGACCGCGTCGGTTTGAAACATGTAGCCGGCACGCCGGGTGACCCCCGCGACGGGTTCCCCCGCCACGAGCACCTGTCCCTGACTTGGGGTTTCGAGGCCGGCGATGAGGCTCAGGGTGGTCGACTTGCCTGATCCGGTCGGGCCGACAATGGCGCAGAACTCGCCCCGAGCGATCGTAAACGAAAGGTCCCGCACGGCTGTGTAGAACGTCCGGCTGGGCGTCCGGAACCGTTTCGTGACATCTCGCAACTCGATCACGGGCACGCCGATCGCAGACCCGGCCGAGGCCTGGCCGCCAACCATGACCGTATCGCCTGAATCCGCCAGCGTCTGCCCCCAACGCGACCTGTCCGCTCGGACTATTTGGCCGCCCGACCCATCGTATCACGGCGTCATCGCGCCCGGATAGGGAATTAATTCTGGATACGAGCCGCTAAGATATGCGGATTTCGGTCCGGCGTTCCGGACTCACGTGGGAGGGTCCAATGAAGCGACTGAGACGCGGCGGTCTGTACCTTGCCGTCATGCTGGCGTGCTCCCTCTGGGCGGGGGGCCCTGCCATTGGCGCAGCAGAGGATCGGACTGAGAGCATCGAGATCGGCGCCGTCCAGCGCATCTATCATGTTCACCTGCCCGCGACCGCGCCAATCGGAGGCAGGCTTCCCCTGGTGCTCGTATTCCACGGCGGCGGCGGAAGAGCCAAGGGTGCTGCGAGACTCTACGGGTTCAGCGAACTGGCGGACGCACGAGGCTTTGTGGTCGTCTATCCCGAGGGGGTGGACCGGCAATGGAACGACGGCCGGGGAACCACCGGGCTCGTGGACGACGTCGGCTTTGTCTCCGCCATGATCGATCATCTGAGGAACACCCTGCCCATCGATCCTCACCGGATCTACGCCACCGGCATGTCCAACGGCGGCATCCTCTCGCACCGCCTCGGGTGTGAGCTGTCCGGGAAGATCGCGGCGATCGGACCGGTCGCAGGGACGATCGCCGCGCCCGAGGCGCCGCGCTGTGCACCGAAGACGTCCGTCTCCGTGGTGGAATTCCACGGCACCGAGGATCGGTTTGTCTTGTATGAGGGCGGAGACATCTTGAATCAGCCGGCGCGCGGCAGGGTGCTGTCGGTCGAGGACACGACAGCGCTGTGGAACAGACTCGATGGGTGCCCCACCACCCCCCGCCTTGCCGATCTCCCCCCGAGCCACCCCGATGACGCCACGCGCATTCGCCGCGCCACGTACGGTCCGTGCAGGAGCACGAGTGATGTTGCGCTCTACACGGTCATCGGCGGCGGGCATACCTGGCCGGGGACCGCGTGGTTTCCGCTGCTCGGGCCGGTGAGCCGCCAGATCAACGCCACCGAGATCATCTGGGAGTTCTTCGAGCGCCATCCGAAGGAGTAAGGAGTGTAGCCTTTTGTGACACCCGGGTGGCATAATGAACGTGTGGCGGCAGAGTGCCGTATGTAACATGAGAGGAAGGGTCCGCGGAGGACCGGAGGGGATTCCATGAGGCACGGCAACGTACTGCTGACGATGCTCGTCGGCGTGGGAGTGACCGCGGCGGCGGTCGCCGGAGTACCGATCGCGGCCCACGCACAGGTGACCTGCACCCAAGGGACCGCCGTGATGGTCCGGGCGGTCGGTCCGGCGTCGGCGCCGATGCAGATTCCCGCGCAGGTGCACGTCACGATTTGCTCCGACAATGGGAACGTCGTCGGCGTGATCCCGGCCTTTACGACCGTCGGACCTGCCAACGCGCCGATGATCATTCCCACCTCGACATTTGCGAAGACGTGCGCCCCGACGGTGGTGGCGGCAACCCCGGTCAGCGGCGGAGGGTTGACCTCTCCGCTCCAGTTCGCCCAGGTGGGCTCGGGAGTGGCGACTATCAGCGTCGCCGGCGGGGGCACGATGACCGTGCCGGTGATCACCTCGTCGAGCGCGACGATCGTCACCGTGAACTCTGCGCCGGCGGTGGTGACGTCCAGCTCGACGCTGGTGACCTCGACGCCAACGGCCTTTACGTGCTTCTGAGCGGGCGAATCCCGGCAACCCGTCTTTAAAGAATCTTTACACTCGGCTGGTATGGTGCACGTGTGCCATTGCGCACGTGAGAGGTGAGACATGTCGAGACATCGGTCGAGCGGACGCGCCGTTGCGCTGGCGTTGACCGCGGCGATGCTCATGGGTGTCTTGCCAGTGCAGGTGTCTGCCGCGTCGGGTCCGGCGCCGGCGTTCACGTTGGGGCTGCTCGAGGGCAAGACGTTGAGTCTGGTCGACCTCAAGGGCTCGCCCGTCATTCTCCTCTTCTGGACGCCGTGGTGACCGATCTGCAACCAGGACGCCCCCGGGTGGGAGCGTGTGTACGAGAAGTGGAAAGAGAGCGGCGTGAAGCTCGTGGGCGTCGGGCTCGGGGGCACGAAGGAAGCGTGCCAGGCGTTTGTCCGACGGCATCACCTCTCCTTCCCGAACGGGTACGATGGGGATGGAAAAGTCGCCAAACTCTACGGTTTCACGTACCAGCCGTACTGGGCGGTGATCGACAAAAACGGGCAGCTGCTCTCGACCGGGTACGGTCCGCCGAACGAAGAGGCCCTGGTCGCCGCGATTAAGAAGGTGACCGGCAGATAACGCCGGTCGCCAACGGCGGAAGGTGCACAACAATGCAGCATCTCAATCTCGTGGTCGCGTTCGCCGCCGGGGTGCTCGGATTCTTCTCCCCGTGCGTGGTGCCGCTGATCCCCGGGTACGTCTCCTTCGTCTCGGGCGTCTCGCTGTGGGAGATGCAACTGTCGGAACGCCGGCAGCATCTGGGCCGGGTCCTCGTCGCGACCGTCGTGTTCATCCTCGGCTTCTCGGTGATCTTCACGGGGCTGGGAGCCTCCGCATCCTTCTTTGGCGCCTTCGTGCTCGGCAACCGGCAGCTTCTCAGTCGCATCGGCGGCGTCATCATCATCCTCCTCGGGCTCATCCTGCTCGGGGTGATCAAGATCCCGGGCCTGGCGCGGGAGCGGCGCGTCCAGGTGGAACATCGGCGGGGAGGGGTGCTCGGGGCGTTCCCGATCGGCATGGCGTTCGGCTTCGCGTGGACACCCTGTGTCGGGCCGGTGCTGGGCTCGATCCTCACGCTGGCCGCGACCACCCAGCGCGCCGCCGACGGGGCGGTGCTCCTGTTTGTGTACTCGCTTGGCCTCGGCATCCCGTTCCTGGCGACCGCGGTCCTCCTGACAACGACGTTTGAGGCCCTTCGGTCGCTCAGCCGCTACGCCCGGGTCATCGAGACCGCGAGCGGCGTGTTCCTCGTCGTGATGGGGGCGGCGTTGGTGTTCGATCTGGTGTTCCGCCTGAACGCGTGGATCCTGCAGGTGTTCCCCGTTCGGCCGGCCCTGTAGGGCCTTTATCAAAATATGACAAAGCCGCCCTACCGTGAAAGCGGACCTGAGACGCTCCGGAGGTGATCGAATGCGGTCTCTCTTGATGCCCGCCCTGCTCCTGGCCGTGGTGGGGCTCGCGGCGCTGCCTGGAGGCGCGGTGGGCACCGCGAAAGCCCCCGACTTTGTAGGTGGAGGACCCTGGTTCAACACCGGTGGAAAGGCGCTCACGCTTGCGGATCTCCATGGGAAGGTCGTCGCGGTGGAGATGTGGACCGGGGGGTGCATCAACTGCATCAACACCCTCCCCTATGTCAAGCAGTGGGACGCCAAGTACCGGTCAAAGGGCCTCGTTGTGGTGGGCGTGCACTCGCCCGAGTTCGCGCACGAACACTCCCAGCAGTACGTCCAGCAGTCCATCGCCAAGGAAGGCATCAAGTACCCTGTCGTGATGGACAACGACTTCAAGATCTGGGACGCTTACAAAAACGTCTACTGGCCGACGCTCTACCTCGTCGACAAGCACGGGAGCATCCGCTACACGCATATCGGCGAAGGTGAGTACGACACCACGGACCGGACGATCGCCCAGCTCCTGGCGGAGCAGAACTAAACCACCGCTTCGACGCAGAGGCGCGCGGGATGGCCCGCGCGCCTCGTTCGTTTGGTACGGGCACGCTACGCGACGGGTTGGACGGCGGGTTGGAGGTGGCTCCGAACGACCCCTAACGGCCCCGAGGTAACCGGCAGCCCATCGCGATAGACGATCAGGTGGCCTGAAGAGACCGGCACCCTGGGGCCCGGGGTGAGAATACCAGCCAGGTTCAGCGGATCGGCAGCCGGCACGAGCACGGTTTCGCCGGAAGTATCCTGCCGGCGGACGGCGCGCAGGGCCTCGACCGCGGCGGGAAGCGCGTACTGCTCGCCGATCACCCCGTCGACGAAACGGCCGCCGCGGATCTCACCAGAGGCCTCCCATCTCCGATAGACCGTGAGCAGGCTGCGCCACGGCGGAGCCTGGGTCTCCCGGGCGAGCGCCTCGCGAAAGACGACCCCGTACCGGCGGAGCAGCTGGCGCGCGGCGACCTCGAGCCGCTCCTCAGACGAGGGGAGCGGATCGGAGAGGTCGGTCCGCCACAACGACCAGCGTCCGAGCGGCATGTCTCGCGCGCCGCCGCGGCGGCTGCGATGGCGGCTCTCCCGGCGGAGAAGATACCGCAGTCCGGCGATCCCGTCGCCGGTGACCAACCCCCGCGCCACAAGCTCCCACAGTGCCGCTTCCACCTGCGCGGGCAGGAGCCGGACGGTTCGCGCAATGTCGGCCAGGAAGGACGCGCCTCGCCGGACGAGCACGTCGTACACATCCCGAGCCGTTGCGCTGAGATCCCCGGCGGTCTCGTTCCCGCCTGGTGGCTCGACGAATGCCGGGAGCGCCTCGCGCAGCACAAACGCGAGGGGGGCCTGCCGGGTGAGCGTCCGGCGGGAGCGCCGGACGAGGGCGCCGCCGGTCTCGGGATCGTCGCGGGTGGGCCGCAGGCGGCCCCACGCCACATGGCCCGAGAGGCACACCTGCTCCAGGTCCATCGGGTCATACGATCGCACGCGCGCTGGGAGGACCTGATCTTCCCACGCGGTGGCGGGAAGCTCCAACCCCTGGAGCTGCTGGATCACCTCGAGAAGCCCGGCGCGGCCGTGGAGCTGGGTACCCGAGTGGAGGTGCTGCCACCGGAACAGAAACCGCATGAACATCGTCGGTGACACGGGCTCGATCTCGCGCCGCAGCCGCCCGAGGGTCAACCGATGGATCCGGCTCAGCAACCGGCGGTCGCACCACTCCGTATCGCCTGCCGCCTCCTCGGTGAACCGGCCGCGCAGGATTCCCCCCGATGCCTCCAGCAACAGCAGCGCCTGGTCGACGACCTTCCGTGGAAGGCCGAGGCGAAGTGCGAGGGAGCCTGCGGTCACGGGGCCGAGGCACTCCATCCACCCGCGGACGATCGCCTGCGCCGCGGTCTCGGCGCCGACATCGCCGGGGACGCCCGAGGGCACGGAGAGCGGGGGCACGAATCGCACGCCGCATCCCAGCGCGCTCAGCCAGGGGAGCCGTTCCGCGGCGACATAGGCGGTGTGGGGAGACCCGTCCACGATCCGCTCGGCAACCGCGGCCCGCTCGGTGTCTACGAGCGCGTCCGCCATCGCCTTCCACGGCCCCGCCTCGACCGCCGGGAGGAGCCCCACCGTGAGCAGGAGATCGTGCAGCTCGTCCGGGGTCCGGATGTCGGGCCAGGCCTGGGCCCGCACCTCTTCGATCGCGGCCGGGTCCAGCTTCCCGAGGTTGCCCGCGAGCTCCGGAACGGCGCGGCGGAGCGACACCGCGCGCGCACGGCGCTCCTCGAGCGGCGCGTCGTCGAGGAACGCGTACGGATTCGCGTTGAGGATCTCGTGGGACATCTGCGACGGCGCCGGGGTTTCGACGGCGACCGTCCGGATCTCGCCGCGCTCGATCTGCTCGAGGATCGCGTGCAGCCCGTCCACATCCATCGCTTCACGCAGACAGTTCCCGATCGTCTCGTTCACGAGGGGGTGGTCCGGCGGGATGATGGGTCCGGCGTGGTTGTCCCCGCAGGCCACCTGTTCAGGAAACACGGCCGCCATCAGGTCGTCCGACCGCATGCGCTGGAGCGCGATCGGCACACGGCGGCCCCCCTGCTGCCGCAGCACCGCCAGGGCTCTCGTGACGTTCCATCGCCACCGGTTCGCAAACATCGGCGACACGAGCATCGCCTGCACGAGGTCGGCCTCGAGCGTGCTGCGCCGGGCCATCCCGAACACGCTCTCCAAGGGGAAGGAGTGCTGCTCCCCGAGCGAAAGGACGAGTCCGTCGTCGGTCGCCGCCGCCTGCAGCTCGAAATCGAAGGTGAGGCAGAACCGTTTGCGCAGCGCCAGTCCCCATGCTCGTGTGATTCGGCCGCCGAACGGCGCGTGAAGCACGAGCTGCATCCCGCCGCTCTCGTCGAAGAACCGCTCGGCGACGATGGTCCGCTGGCTGGGGACGACGCCGAGGGCCGCCGTCGTCTCCGCCACGTACGCCGCGACCTGCCGCGCCCCCGCCTCGTCGAGTCCGGTCTCGTCCACGAGCCATCGGACGGCCGCATCGAGATCCCAGAGGCGCGCGGCCACAGCCTCGCGCAGATCCGAGACGGCGCGGGACAATTCGAGGGTGCGGGCCGGGGCCTCCCCCAGCCAGAACGGCGAGCTCGGCGGCAGCCCGTGGGCGTTCTCGACCAACACGCGGCCTGCGGCGACGCGCCGGATCCGCCACGACATGTTCCCGAGGAGGAAGATGTCGCCGCCCTGGCTCTCGATCGCGAAGTCCTCGTTCACGCGGCCGACGAAGGTGCCGGTCGCCTCCTCGACGACGTCGTAATCGCCGATGTCGGGGATCGCGCCGCCGCACGTGATCGCCACGAGGCGCGCTCCCCGCCGCGGCCGGAGCCGCGCGTGGACGCGATCGCGGTGGATGTAGGCGCCGCGCCGTCCCCGGCGCCCGGCGACGCCTTCGCTCAGCATCTCCAGCACCGCATCGAACGCGCTGCGCTCGAGGGTCCGATACGGCCACGCACGGCGCACGAGCGTAAACAGCTCCTCCTCCCCCATCTCTGCCGCCGCGACCGCAGCCACCATCTGCTGGGCCAGCACGTCGAGCGGCGCCTGCGCGAGGAAGATGCGGTCGAGCACGCCGTCCCGCACCCCGCGGACGGCCGCGGCGCACTGGAGCAGATCGTCGCGGGTCAGGGGGAAGAACACGCCCTTCGGCACCGCGCCGAGCCAGTGGCCCGATCGCCCCACCCGCTGCAGCAGCGTGGCGATCGCCCGGGGGGCGCCGACGTGACACACCAGATCGACGTGCCCGATGTCGATCCCCAGCTCCAGAGATGCGGTGGCTACCACAACCGGCACTTCGCCGGACTTGAGCCGCTGTTCCGCCGCAAGGCGCACCGGTCTGCTGAGGCTCCCGTGATGCGCGGCCACCCGACCCTCGCCCAGACGCGCGCTCAGCGCATGCGCGGTACGCTCCACCTGACGGCGCGTGTTGACGAACACGAGCGTGGTGCGGTGCCGGCCGACGTGGCCCGCGATGCGGTCGTAGACCTCATCCCACAATCCATGCGTCGTGATCGGCCCCAGCTCCTGATCCGGTACCTCGATCGCGAGATCCATCTCGCGCCGGTGCCCGACGTCGACGATAGCGCACGGGGGCCGGCCCGCGTGCGGGTCGCCGGTGCCGACCAGCAGGTGGGCGATCTCCTCGATGGGCTTCTGCGTGGCGCTGAGCCCGATGCGCTGGAGCCTCCGACCGCACAGCGCGTCCAACCGCTCGAGGGAAAGCGCCAGATGTGCGCCGCGCTTGTCGCCGGCGACGGCGTGGATCTCGTCCACGATCACAGTGCCGGCCGCCTCACACATGCGGCGGCTCCCCTCCGCGGTGAGGAGGATGTACAGCGACTCGGGGGTGGTAATCAGGATGTGCGGCGGACGCCGCACCATCCGCGCGCGGTCGCGGGCGGGGGTGTCCCCCGACCGCACCATCACCCGAATCTCGGGCAGGGACCGCCCCGCCGCCTCGGCGAGACGCCGGATCCCCTCCAGCGGCTCCTGCAGGTTCTTCTCGATATCGTTGCCGAGCGCTTTGAGCGGGGAGACGTAGATGACGTCGGTGCGATCGTCCAGGCCGCCCGCCGCCGCGCGCGCGACCAGGCGGTTGATGGACCAGAGGAATGCGGCCAGCGTCTTCCCCGATCCGGTGGGCGCGGCAATCACCACGTCCCGGCCCGAGGCGATGTGCGGCCACCCGGCCGCCTGCGGCGCCGTGAGGGCCGTGAACCGGTCGGCAAACCACTGCCGGACGAGCGGATCGAACGCCGCGAGGGCGTCTGTCGGATTGTGGGAATCGGTCATCGCGATGCGAGGGCTCCGGATGCGTGCGTCGTGGTGTGGCTCCCCCCTATTGTACCGCGCGGCCCCTGGGCTGTGCACCGCCGCCCACACGGCGCTTCGACAGTTTCGGGGGTGCGGAGCGGGCGCACGTTGCAACGTAATGGGAAAGGTTTTCCCGCCGGCGCTCGGGAACGTCCGGCAACGGCGATGGTCAAGGCACTCAGCTTCTCGTTCGGGATGCTCTGGGAGATTCTCTGGCCGCTGATCTTGGGATTCACTCTATCGGCGGGCGTGCAGGCGTTTGTGTCCAAGAAAGAGATGGTCCGCCTCCTGGGAAATGACTCCGCGCGGAGCGTGACGCTCGCCAGCCTGTTTGGGTTCGCCTCGTCCTCCTGCTCCTACGCCGCCGTCGCGCTCGCCCGATCCTTGTTCCGAAAAGGGGCCGACTTCACCGCGGCGATCGTCTTTCAGTTCGCATCGACGAACCTCGTCATCGAACTCGGCGTCATCATGGCCGTCCTGCTCGGCTGGCAGTTCACGCTCGCCGAGTTCATCGGTGGCCCGATCATGATCGTCATTTTATGGATGGCGTTTCGGGCCACGCTGCGCCGCCCGCTGGTGCAGGAAGCGCGCCGGCGTGCCGACGAGGGCCTCGTGGGCCGCATGGAAGGCCATGCTGAGATGGACATGTCTGTGATCGACTCCCGGCCGCTGTGGATCAGGGCCCTCTCCCCCGAAGGATTCACGGCGGTGAGCCACTACTTCGTGATGGATTGGGCGGCGGTGTGGATGGACATCGCGGGAGGGCTGCTCATCGCGGGGGCGATCGCCGCGTGGGTCCCGGACGCGTTCTGGAGGGGATTTTTCCTGATCGGCCACCCGCGGCTGGCGCTGATCTGGGGCCCGCTCGTGGGCCCGATCGTCGCCATCGTGTCGTTCGTGTGCTCCGTGGGCAACGTCCCGCTGGCGGCCGTGCTGTGGAACGGCGGGATCAGCTTCGGCGGGGCGATCTCGTTCATTTTCGCCGATCTCATCATCGCGCCCATCCTCAACATCTATCGGAAGTATTACGGGATCCGCATGGCTGCGTATCTGCTCGTGGTCTCCTATGTGGCGATGGCGGCGGCGGGGTTGATCGTTGAACTGCTCTTCCATGCCGCCGGGTGGGTGCCAGCGACGCGGCATGCCGTGGTGACCGAAGCGCGCGTCACCTGGAACTACACGACCGTCCTGAACCTCGGGTTCCTGGTCCTCGCGGGCCTCCTGATCTGGCGCTTCATCCGGACCGGTGGACCCGCGATGCTCGGGATGATGAACAAACCGATGGGAGGATCCCATGAAATGTGAGGGCATCCACCACAAGGTGGACGCGTGGTGAACGAGCCCGGGCTCAACTCCCTGATCCATCGTGTTCGACCCGGGACCGAAAACCCTCTCGGGGCGTTGGTCCTGCTCCACGGTCGCGGCGCCGACGAACACGATCTCTACTCGCTGCTCGATGTCCTCGACCCACAACGGCGGCTGCTCGGAGTGACCCCCCGGGCTCCCCTCGTGCTTCCTCCCGGTGGCGCGCATTGGTATGTGACGCGGCAGGCCGGGCATCCCGATCCGGACACCTTCCGCCCCACGTATCGCCTCGTGAGCGCCTGGCTTGACGCCCTTGCGGAGGAGACCGGCATTCCTCCGGAGCGCACCGCGATCGGCGGCTTCTCGCAGGGCGCGGTGATGAGCTATGCGCTGGGCCTCGGGCCCGATCGACCGCGCCCGGCGGCCATCGTCGCGCTGAGCGGATACATCCCCACCGTGGAGGGGTTCGAGGTCGATCTGGGGCGCCCGCTGCCCCCGATCGCGATCGGACACGGCACCTACGATGACCTGATCCCGGTCGGCTTTGCGCGGCGTGCGCGCGATCTCCTGGAACGCGCCGGCGCCGCGGTGCGCTATCATGAGTCGCCGCTCGCCCATACGATCGACCCGATGTTCCTCGTCGAGCTCGTTCCCTGGATCCGGAGACGCCTCCCGGACTGATGCGGCGCGCATTCGCGATCTCCTGGACGGCGGGCCTGGTCGCCCTTCTCCTGGCCGCCGGCTGCGGACCGCGGTCGGGATCGGTCGCGCCCCCCAGGCCGACGTCGAACCACGCCGCGTCGAGCGAGGTGGGACGGCCCGGCGCGGCGTCCCACGCCTCACCTCGGTCCGCGTCCGTCATCGAGAAGGAACCGCCGGCGCGCGCCAGGGACGTCCTGGCGCTGATCCTCCGCCGGCACGGCGAGCCCCCTCCCGGGTACACCGGGGGCAGGGTGTTTCAGAACCGTGAGCACAGACTGCCGCGGGGCGTGTACCGAGAATACGACGTGAACCCCAAGGTACCCGGACGCGATCGGGGTCCCGAGCGGATCGTCCTCGAGGTGCGGACCGGAAAAGCGTATTATACGGACGACCATTACCGCGACTTCATCCCAATGAATTGAGCCGGCCG
>DASSXJ010000308.1 GCA_035703895.1 bacterium
CCCCCGGTGCGGGGGGAGCATGGATCCCGTGTGGACCGATGAAACAGTCATCAATCCACACAGCCAATACGGCATCAGCAAGTATACTCAGGAGATGGTCGCGCTGAACATCGGCCGGCGCTATGGTATTCCCACGGTCTGCATGCGATACTCCATCGTCCAGGGCCCGCGCCAATCGTTCCGGAACGCCTATTCTGGGGTGCTGCGAATTTTCACGCAGCGCCTCCTCAGCGGTAAACCGCCAGTGTGCTATGAGGACGGGGGCCAACTTCGCGATTACGTCTCTGTGTTCGATGCCGCTCGGGCTAACGTCCTGGTCATGGATGATGCGCGGGCAGACTTCCAGGTATTCAATGTGGGAGGAGACCGTCATCTCTCGGTCCTAGAGTACGCTCATCTGATTGCCCGGCGGGCCGGGGTCGCGATCGACCCCCAGATTCCGGGCCGTTATCGTGTCGGTGATACGCGTCATATCTTCTCGGACGTGACGAAGCTGAAAGGTCTCGGTTGGACCCCCACGGTCACCTTGGAGGAGATTGTTGATGAGTACATTGCCTGGGCTCAAGGACAACCGGGGTTCCGAGATTATTCTGTGGAAGCCGAGGTGCATATGAGTAAGCTCGGCACGATCAGAGAGGTCATGTAATCGTGCACTCACATGATCAGGGGACTCCCGATGCGAGCCGGGATCCGGACCATCCCAATGGTCCGCTCGCATCCAGCAACCCATAACCTTCGACGTCAATCTTGCCCAGGCGATGAGAGTCGGACCCCACGTTTTTCCCCGAGGCGTCTTTCCTATGACGTTATGAGGGAACAGTTCCCCCGAATCGAGCGGCTGATGAACGGCGCCACCGCCTGGGGATAGCAGGGGATAGCAAATGGGCAGCAGGGCGCGTTCAAACACGAGTAGCGGATCGGTCGGAATGGATTGCGGGACAGGGCTTTACGAATGGTCGGGCCGGTCGGATTTGAACCGACGACCACCTGAACCCCATTCAGGTTGGCGCTCCGCTGGCCCTTGCCTGTCAGGGCCCAGCCAGGGGTTTCTAGCAAAATTATAGCAATCCAAGGGGACCTTCGACGACTGAGACTCCCGTAGCGGTGCGCGGTCACCGCCCCTCCCCCAAATTGCCGCCAGGGAAAGGAAGCCGGCCGGTGAATCCGGTTCTCTCGGATGCCAAACGACCGTCACTCTGGGGCTCTCCCTGCCTCACTCTCAATATCGGGGCGAGACAAATACGGACGGTTTCTCCCCGGCCCCGATTGGCTGAATCTGCCGGCATCCTGCCACTCCCCGACGTCAGGCCGAGTCTTCACAAAATCAAAAAACCATTCGAAGCGCTGCAGGATCTGCGGCGCGATATTCGAGGGCTACGCGGCCCACAGATACTGCGGTTCTCGGTGCAAACGAAGAGCTCAAATCAACCGCGACGTGGCTCGAGGTATCTCCCGGCATGGAAGGCGCATCCGATTTCGGTACAGGGGTGTGAGAGAAGCCCAAAGACGTGCTCTGCCCTTGCGGAATCGCGAATATGACCGAGACCCCTTCGCCTACGACCCGGCAAGGCCGTGGAGCCACCAGCCACCGCCTCCCCCAGCCCTGATGATTCCGTTCACCGACGAACTCGAGGACGCCATTGCACGACTCATGGAACAGGGAGGGTACATCTACCAGCAGATGCTCGGGAAGCCCTCAGCCGATCCTACCTACAACGGTCAGCCAGTTTACGTGGGTAGCTTGTGGGAACGGTTGCTCCACGATGTACTGGTAGGCGGGACTCGTACACTGCGGAACAACGCAAGGGTCAAGTCTTCGCAAGAAATCTGACACTAACCTCGCTAGGCCCGTCGAGACAATGGCGAAGCGTTGGGACCGGGGAAGCGAGCAGAGAATTATCTGCCCACGTACACAGCCTGTCCACCCGAGTCCCAACGGACCGCCGTGCCAAGCAGCGTACCGACGTCCCGCAATCCCACATGCGCACTACCGTTGAGCATCACAACCAGCGCGGAGTCGAAGTTTCTTTTTGCTCCATTAACCACGGCAGACTTTGAGCCTAGAGAAAGCACAATCGTGTCCGAGACGGATACGATTACCACTTGTTGTTTCGGCGCGTTCCAGTTCACCGTTGCCCCAAGATTTTGAGCCACCAATCGAACAGGCACGCAAACCCGGCCGTTTGTCGCCAGAACAGCTGATCCCGCGGCTTTCCCGTTGACGTAGAGAGGTACGACCTCTTGCACCGCCACGCGGCCGGGGACCGACCTGGAGCGCGCCGCTGGCCGGAACCTCCTGATCCTGCGCAGTCTCCGATATCGATATCCCAGTAGGTCCCAGTTTCGTAATCAAAGGCGGAAATTGAGGTGGTCTCGGCCGGCTCTCGCGCAAGAATCGGCAGGAGATCGCACGGCAGGTGGTGCTGGCGAGACACGCACGGACCTCGAAGAGAGAACGCAGCGAAGCAGCGAGACAGGCGGCACTGGCGAGGTGGAGGAATGCGAAGGCCGCGGTGCGCCGATCCTCACACCGGTCGTAGCATCGCGCTTCGGCATTAGCCCTCCCACCGCGTTACCCCCGGCGGGTTATGGGACCCACACCCCGCGTACCTTTGTCTACGCAAATTGAGTTGCTAAGGGGCCTTCCAAAGGGAAGTGATGCGCGGTGAGCGAAAGAGAGCGAGCATGGCGGGCACGGGTCAAGGAACAGGTCGGTGCCTGGGTCGTGGGAGCGGACGGCGACATTCGTGCGGGAGTTTGTCCTGAGTGCCGAGAGAGGGCACGGGAACAACTTGGCAAAACCCGGTACTTGATGTCTTCACTGGGAGCGCGCCGCGATGGGTGGAGGTGACACGGCACGTCAGCTAGCCGACAGTGGTGGCCATCGAAGTCTCCGCGCTGGAGCCGCTCGTACAGAAGGACGGGAAACGACCACAGTGCTTAATACCCTCATCGCCAATCCGCCGAAGTTTCACGGCGACCCGGCCTGGGGGGTCGGGGAGATGGACTGGGGCACGGGGACAGAAGTGCTGCGATACCTCAGTGAGGTTCTTGTCCCTGGCATGAAGACCGCAGAAACGGGAGCCGGGAAAAGCACCGTCCTGTTCGCCGCAAAGGGATGCGACCATGTTACCGTCACCCCCTCTCACGATGAGCCTGATCGTATCCGAGCCTACTGCGAGAAGCTCGGGATCTCATTAGATCGTGTCGTGTTTGTGAACGCGCCCTCAGAGCAGGCGCTCCCTACGTTGGTGTTGAGCGAGATCGACTTGGCCCTGATCGACGGGTCCCATGCGTTCCCGTGGCCGATCCTTGATTTCTTCTACCTGTCGCGGGTTCTCCGGAAAGACGGCCTCCTGATCGTGGACGACATCGGGATCTGGACCTGTGGTCTCTTGGCTGAATTTCTTACACGGTCTAAGGAGTGGGAAGTCGTTCGGCGCTTCCGTGACGCGAATGCCGTTGTGGCTCGAAAGGCTGTGGAGCGATTCACGGATGAATGGATGCGGCAACCGTTCCCGACCGCCGTGGCGTGGACTCGTCGGGTCAGGAGATTGATTCGAAAGGTCGTGCGATAATACCCGGGTTGCTCGTTAGGTAGATCCGCGACGTGAGAACCAGAGCATGCGGAAAACCTGGCGACTGCACAAATCCACGCTGTCGATCCCAATGGTCGGAAGCTGCCGGCGCGGGTGAGCCGGCGGACGTCGGCGGTGCTGAGCTTCAGCTCAAGCGCAGCCTGGGCGATCGTTAACCAGTAGGGACCGCGGGGTGGCATACCGCGGCTTTTGGTACCGCCGAAACTCCTTCCTGCCGAACGAACGCCTACAAAAGCAAGAGAGCCCGTCCGACGAAGGAGTAGCCTCTGGGTGGAGGAAGAGGTTGAGTTGACCCGTGCCATACAGCCGTTGGTCGTAACCTCGTCGAATCATCAAAACAGGCGTATGCCTCGATGAGGGATTGCTCGTAATTCTCTCTAACGACTTCCTTTAGCACGACGTGCGATTACCCCAAGATTGTAGAGACCGAAGAGAATGACGACTAGACCAAGGACGGCGGTTCCTATCGCACTTATTGCTTCTCGGGGGGTTGAACTGCGCTTGAGCATGTCAATACCAGGCGCAAACGAATACAAGTAACCCGAAACGCAGACCACGAATGATAAGGGTATGGTCAGCACTCGGGAGAGGCGCCTTCCGGACAGGCCACGGATTCCGTTGACTAGCGCTGCAATAGCGAATGGTAACACGAGGTAAGCCAGGTACAATAGACGGGCCTCGTAGCGTTGCTTCATTATTGCGACCCAGAATTCCCAAGCGACGTAGATGAGAAGGGGACCTCCTATCACGCTCCATATACCACCAAGTAGGCGTTCCCGCATTTACGTAGCGATGATTTTCATTTGTTGTAAACGCACTCGCATCGCCGCTGGTGTCACCTTAAACTTCTCTGCGAGACGGCGCACCATGTCCTCGACGCTCTTGCCATCGGAAGAGAGGCCGAACCAGCGCCGCCGAACTTCGGCGAACGGCATCAGGAGCTCGGCCGCGAAAGCGCGAGCCTCATGTTCGTAGAAGACCCGCCGCGGCTCGAGGAGCCCGATCATCGGCTTGCCGGGTTCCGTGCTCTCAACTAGCTTTATAGCTTAGGGACGACCTTGAGCTGACGGAACTCGCGGATCAGCACCGCAGCGGGGGCAAGCTTGTAGGGGAAGCCCAGCGGGTATTCCAGATGGCGGCTGATGTAGTCCTCGAGGGCGGGCTTGGCCCGCTCCAGCGCGGCGGCTACACGGTCACGGACGAACCTTCGCACGGTGGGTGCGGCTTATGCGCCGGCGACGTGGCTCCTGCCGAACGAACACCTGATATTGCGGAGGGTTCGCACTTGCCAATGAAACGTCTGCGCCAAGGCCGGCAGTTCCCCAAAGGCCGACCGACTCTCTCGGGGCCCCTAACACGTGGATCGACCAGCGCGAGGCGCTGGGGCGGATTCGTCCGCATATAGCCGAGGGCTATCGTGAGCGGGCGCGGCTCGACATCTTCCCGACGCTCGGGCACGTCCCCCTCGCGCGCCTCAGTCCGCCGATGATCCAGGCGCTCTACACGCGGCTGCTGACCGAGCGCCACCTCGCTCCGGCGACGGTGAAGCAGGCAGCTTCGATCCTGCACGCTGCGCTTCGTGACGCCGTGCGTCAGGGCATCGTGATGAAGAACCCCGCGGCCCAGTGCACGGCGCCGGCGGTCCCCGACCGATACGAGATGCAAGTCTGGAGGCAGGAGCAGCTCGACGCGTACCTCGTGGACGCCACGGCGACGCCGAGCGTGTTTGCGTTCTACGTAACGATGGTCGCTACAGGTTGCCGCCCCGGTGAGCTCGCTGGCGCCCCCGAGGACGCGATCGACTTCGAGCGCGGGACGCTCCGGGTGCGGACGAACCTCGTGAAGCCGGGACGCCAGCCGGTGTTCGACGAGCCGAAGACGGGTTCCGGGTACCGAACCATCCCGCTGCCGCCGGAGGCCGTGGCGGCGATCAGGGCCGCGCTGCTCTGGAAAAAGCAGCGCCGCCTCAAGATGGGGCCGAAGCTTCGGGATGGAGGGACGCTGTTTTGCACCCCACGGGGCCGACCGCTCGACCGGCGGGTACTCCGGGCGCGCGATCACATGGACCGCATCACCCGTCTCAAACTCCCTGCCGCACGGATCTACGACCTCAGACACTTGAACATCACCTACACGATCGCCGCGGGCGTGGACCCGCGCACGGCGGCCGATCGGGCGGGGCATAAGGACCCAGGCTACCTCATCCGACGGTACGCGCACGCGGTCGCCGCGGCACAGGAACGGGCGGTCGCGGTTTGTAGCACCCTTGTAGCACAAACCAGAGGTTTGGCGCGGTGAGCGAACCGCTGATTTATATGGTCGGGCCGGTCGGATTTGAACCGACGACCACCTGAACCCCATTCAGGTGCGCTACCAAGCTGCGCTACGGCCCGTCGCCAGGGGTCATTATAACATACGGGGAATTCGTCCCATAGGTGGGTGCGAAGCCCTCGGACACCAGATGGGCCGTGGTGAGCGAAGGAGGCACTTGAATTGAGACGAGAGGCAGAAACCGTAAAGCGATTTTACGACTCTTTTGGTTGGCAAAAGGATGAACATGGTCGGTATAAGGATACAGCCGTTTTTGCGGACACCAGGCCAGTCCTCGATTGGTATACGCATGCTACCAATATGCGGGTAAGCCGGTTCTTCGCTCGGGGGAAGTATTTCCTCGACGCCGGGTCGGGCGCGATTGCATATCCTGAGTATTTGCGATACTCCTCCGGATATGAGCGACGTGTGTGCGTTGATATTTCTGAAACGGCTTTAGCGGAGGCTCGATCGAAGCTTCAGGGCAAGGGGTGGTATGTCCTGGCCGATTTGGCTCATTTGCCTTTTAAGGATGGGGCCTTCGATGCAACGGTCTCGGCACACGTACTGTATCATGTTCCGAAGGAGGACCAGCACTCGGTGCTCCTCGAGTTGTACAGAGCTCTGGCGCCCAAAGGCGTCTGTGTCGTTATCTACTCGCAGTTCACGAGTCTCGTCCATTTGATTCCGGCGCCGTTGCGCCAGACCGGCAAGATACTACGACGTGCGCTCGGAAATCTTAAACTGATGCGTACACGCAACCGTCGGAGGGATACGGACAAAGGGGTCAGCGATGATCTACCAGCGTTGTATGCATATGCTCATGAGATTGGGTGGTTTCGGAGGAGCTTGCCCCGTGATTGGAACATCGATGTAAGATCGTGGAGATCGGTGGATTCCGATTTTACAAAGCGTTTCATCCCAAATAATCTATTAGGCCGGTACTCCTTGAGGCTGATTTTTCTTCTCGAGACACTCTTCCCTCGTGCGCTGGCACGAATAGGATATCAAATGATCATCATCCGCAAAGAGTGACGGGGCGCGAGCCGGTAAGCACCTCACCCTTGCGAGCGGGCGACCGCGGCCAGCAGCGCATCAGGGCGCCCGCGGTACTCGCCGGGATCGAGACGGCCCGCGGCCAGGCCGTGCAATACGTCTGTTAAAGCCGTGTTCACCGGAGCCCGTAGACCCAACCGGGCGGCCTCTCTGGCCACCGCCCCGTTGAGAACGTCAACCTCGTTCTCAGACCGGCCGCGCTGGAGATCGTGCCACAGCGACGTCCTCGCCTCTCCCCTACCCCGCCGGACCAGGCGCCGCATCAGCGGGCGAACCAGCCATCCGGGACCGACCAGCGCCGCCCTCAGGATGGGCACCGGGTAGCCGGGAAGGGCGACCGGACGGAGCCTAAGCCGTTTCATCACCCGGAGGGCCTCGCGAAGCGCTTCACGCTCGATTTCGAAGAGCCGTGTGTCCTCGACCACGGCAACCGGAGAAAGATCAACGATGGCCGAGGTCGCGTTGGTGAAGAGATTGATCAGGAGTTTGCTCCACTTCATCTCCCGGTGGTCGCGGTACAGTACAGCAGGGATTCCGGCTCGCTGGAAGAGCCCGACCCATGGGGAGGGATCTTGCTTGGGATCGAGCGCCGCGACCCCGATGCCGCCAACCAGGCTGTTCTGGCGCACCACACCAGGGCGGGGCCGGTTCACGCTGATCGTGATCGTGCCGGCGAGGGTGCGGGCGGGACCGATCTCAGCTGCGATTACCTCCTCGTTGCCGATGCCGTTCTGCAGAGAGAGCACCGGGACCGAGGCGCCGAGCGCGGCCTTGAGCGTCCGCGCGGCTTCCTGGGTGTGGTAGGCCTTGACGGTGAGCAAGACGAGGTCAGGGGGGCTGGCAAGATCCTCGATCGTCGTGACCGAGTCGATGCGCTTGCACACCACGCGCTCCCGAGGAGTTTCGAGGGTAACGCCGCGTGTCCGGATCGCGGCGACGTGATCGCGCCGGGCCACCAGCGTGACGTCGACTCCCCCGAGCGCGAGCCGCGTCCCAACCAGGGAGCCGATCGCCCCGGCCCCAAAGCAGACGACGTGCATCCTACTTCTTGAGGGGCTCCCGGTCGGTAATGTGCAACTCGGTGCCGGCCACCAAACGCTGGATGTTCGCGCGGTGACGGTAGATGGCGAAGAGCGCGGCGATCACCCCGAAGTACACGTACTCCTCCGGCTGGTTAAGCCGCCACATGGTGATCGGAACGGAGACCACACCCAGCAGCGATCCCAGAGACGAATACCTGGTGACGGCGACGGTGACGATCCAGACGGCCGCGGCCACGGCCGCCGCCGGCCACGATAGCGCGGCCAGGACGCCGAAGGACGTCGCGACCCCTTTTCCTCCCTGAAACTTGAGGAAGATCGACCAGTTGTGCCCGGCGATCGCCGCGAGCCCGGCCAGCACGACCGTCCATGCCGACGCCCCTAGTCTCTCGGCGAGTACCACGGGGACGAGACCCTTCAGGATGTCGACGGCGAGGACGACGACGGCCGTCCCCGCGCCGGCGACGCGGAGGACGTTGACCGTCCCGATGTTGCCGCTGCCGTGACGCCGGATATCCTCCCCGGTGAGGAGGCGGACGACGATCAGGCCGGTCGGGATGGCGCCGATGAGATAACTCACGACGATGACCGCGAGCGGCATCTCCTCCTCCTCGGGTCACCGCACCTTTCGAGTGGTCTCAGCGGGTCTCCTTCTCCGGAGCGTCCAGCGGATCGGCGTGCCCACGAGGTCGAACGCGTCCCTGAGGCGCCGCTCGAGATACCGGCGATACTCCGGGGGGCACAGCGTGGGATCGTTCACGAAGAGGACGATCGTCGGCGGCTTGGTCTGCGGCTGCGTCGCGTAATAGATGTGCAGCCGGCGGCCGCGGGGGTCGGCGGGAGGATCGGTTGCCCGGGTCGCCTCCTCGATCGCGCGATTGAGCGGCCCCGTCGGGATCCGGGCCGCATGGGATTGGGCGGCACGGAGCACCGCGGTCATCAACTCATCGATGCCCTTCTGCCGGATCGCGACCGTCAGGCACATGAGGAGCGGGCCAAGGAACCGCAACCGGGACTGCGCGACCTCGTGGATTTGTTGAGGGCTGTACCCCGGCAACAGATCCCACTTGTTGACCGCGATCACCACGGCACGGCCGGCGTCGTACACGGCCCGGGCGATCTTTTGGTCTTGATCTGTGATGCCCTCCACCGCGTCAATAACCAGAACGGCGACGTCGGCGCGCGCCAGCGCTTCGTGGGTCCGGCGTGTGCTGTAGAACTCGATCGGCTCTTCGACCCGGCTCCTGCGCCGCAGCCCCGCGGTATCGATGAGGACCATCGGCCGCCCGTCGTAGTGGACCAACGTGTCGATGGCGTCTCGGGTGGTCCCGGGACGCGCATCCACGATCACGCGCTCTTCTCCCAGGAGCGCGTTGACCAGCGAGGACTTCCCGACATTAGGCCGCCCGAGGAACGCGATCCTGACCGCGTCCTCGGTCTCCCTGTCTTCTCCTGTCTTCGGGATCACGGCGACCACGGCATCCAGCAGGTCGCCGATGCCGAGGCCGTGGGTCGCGGAGATGGCCATCGGCTCGCCCAATCCGAGCGCGTGAAATTCGTGAACGGCCGGCGCGAGCGCGGGGGTGTCGACTTTGTTCACGGCGACCAGCACGGGATGGTGACTGCGCCGCAGGACGCTCGCGATCTCCGCGTCCTGGGGGGTCATCCCGGCGGATACGTCCACCACGAAAAGGATGGCTTGCGATGCCGCGATGGCGTGCTCGGCCTGCCGGCGAACCTGGACGGCGAGGGGCTCGGGGTCGCCGGACACCAGGCCGCCGGTATCGACGAGGAGGAATTCGCGTCCCGCCCACTGGCAGGGGGCCTCGAGGCGGTCCCGAGTGACGCCCGGAATATCGGATACGATGGCGTGCCGGCGCGCGAGCAGGCGGTTGAACAGTGCGGATTTCCCGACGTTTGGACGGCCGACGATCGCTACGGCAGGCAACCCCACGGACGCCATCGGGGTCTCCTGAATTCGGCCTGAACGCGGGCGCGCGGGCCCGCCCGTCACGCCCCTCCCAGCTCCTGCAGCCGGAGCATAACGTCTTCGATGACCCAGCTCGGGGTGCTGGCTCCCGAAACGACCCCCAGCGTGTCCACGTCCTCGAACCAGGCAGGGGCAATCTCCGCCGCGGTTTCGATGTGGTAGGTGGGGAGGCCCTGTGCACGCCCCATTTCCGCCAGCCTTGTGGTATTGGAGGATCCGTGGCCACCGATGACCAGCAGCGCGTCGATCTGCGGCATCATCACGTCGGTTTCGTCCTGTCTCACCGTAATCGCCGGACAGAGGGTGTTGAGCACCTTCAACTCGCGCACTCGTAGCGTCAGGTCTCCAACGATCTGGCGAAAGTTTTCCTGGGACTGCGTCGTCTGTGACACCACGCCCAGTCTTCCGGTGACCTTCACCGCCGCCGCCTCTTCGCGTGTGTGGACGATGGTCACCCGGTCGCCGAGCATCTCCTTCAGCGTGACCATCTCCGGATGGCCGTGGTCACCGACCGCGATCACCTGATAGCCTTCCGCGGCGAGCTTCTCGGCCTGTGCGTGCGCGCGAATCACGACAGGGCAGATCGCGTCGACTACGTCCATGCCTTGCCGGCGAACCTCGTCGAGGACGGCGCGCTCCACCCCGTAGGCGGACACGACGAATGCCTTGCCCCCCAGCTCCTCGGGGCGCTCGGCGACGCCCACCCCAGAGTTCTGCAAACGCTGGACGACTTGGGGGTTGTGGATCAACGGCCCCCATGTCTGCACCGGCCCGCCGGCGGCTTCCGCGGCCTTCTGCGCAATATCGACCGCGCGGCGCACGCCGCCGCAAAACCCCATATGCTTCCCGACGATGATCTTCACAGCGGCCTCCGGGCGCGAGGTTCACGCCCTCCCCCATAATAGGCGGAAACCTTTCCCCTGTCGAGCCCGGCCCTTCGCTTACGCCGTGCGGGCGTCGTCCAGCAGGTGCGCGATGACGTCCATAAACTGCCGCCCGACGGTCGCGATCCGTTCGCGATCGGCGCGGCCGGCGGCGGACCCGGACGTGAGTCCATCGATTCGTATCGGCGCCGCCACCCTGACCCGGATCGTGCCGCGGGAGAGGCGGCGCGCGCCTTTCGGGAACACCGTGTCGGTCCCGATCACGGCCACGGGCAG
>DASSXJ010000309.1 GCA_035703895.1 bacterium
GGTGCATGGCGTTGAGGACGCCGCCCGATTTGGGGGTCGGACTGGCTCCCCAGGCCGAAGCCGCCGTCAGTGACAGGAGCAGCATCCCGCTGAGCCACAGACCGACCGGACTCCGATTCGTCATGGAACCGTCCCCCTTCGCCGCCCGTGGAGAAGGCACCGGAGGTTTCCACGCCCTCGAGAACAGCCCCTCTCGCCTGGGCCGCGGGGGGACCCGGTGCCCAGGAGTCTACCGATCGAGCCAGACGTCCTGGAACCGCGCGTAACTGAAGATGCTGTGATGCGGGACGAGGTTCTTGACGTGGGGCCACATCGCATAGTAGTCGGTGGTCCAGCCGAGGATGGGACGCGCGCCGTCCAGCTCGAGGCGCTTCTGGATCTCCGCGACGAGGCGGCGCCGCTTCACCGGGTCGAGCGTCTGCGACTGTTCCTCGATCATCTTGTCGACGTCTGGGTTGCAGTACTGGGGATAATTTCGTGGGGAGCCGCAGACATAGTTCTCGTAGAAGTTGGCGTCGGGGTCGTCCACCCCGATCCCGGTCTGGTTCGAGCCCATCTCGTACTCGCCGCGCGTGAGCTTGGCATACCACACGGCGCTCTCCACCTGCTCCAGCGTCGCCTCGATCCCTACCTGTTTGATCTGGTCGATCACGAAGGTGGCCTGGTCGAGGTAGTTCGCGATCGCCCGGGTGCTGACGACGAGGCGGAGCGGGCGGCCCGGGCCGAACCCCGCTTCGGCGAGGAGTTGACGAGCGTCCGCTTTCTGCTTGAGGGGGTCCCCGCTGCCGGGCAGGGTGGCCAAGCCATCCGGGGAGAGGCCCCAGTTCCCCCACGGCTGCGGCAGCATCGACGCGCCGACCACCGCGCCGCCCTGGCGCACCGCCTGGATGTATCCGCGGCGGTCGATGGCCAGGCTCACGGCTCGTCGCACGCGCGCGTCGGTGAACGGCGGCTTCTTGAAGTTCATGAGGATGTTGTCGTTGACGTTCTGGCTCGTTTCGTAGACGACCATGCCCGGCACCGCCCGTTTCAACTGGTCTGCGGCAGGCTTCGTGCCCTCGGAAGGCATCGTCACGTCGACCCGGCCGGCCTGAAGCGCCGCGATGCGGGTGCCGCGTTCCTTGATGATGATGAAGCGGATCCCGTCGAGGTAGGGGCGTCCTTTTATAAAATAGTCCGGGTTGCGGACGAACTCGATCAGTTCGCCGGGACGGTATTCCTTGAGCTTGAACGGGCCGGTGCCGACGCAGCGCGTGCGGAGGTCGGCGGCGGGGACGTGGGCCGGATACACGGGCGAGTAGTCCGAGGCGAAGAGCATGAGGAGGGACGGCTGGGGCCGCCTGAGGTGGAAGACGACCGAGTAAGGATCGGGAGCATCGATGGCCGCGATCTGCGCGTACCAGTTCTTTCTCGGGTCGAGGCGCAGCCCGGACGAGCCGGCCGCGCCGCGGACGAGGTCGAAGGTGTACTTGACGTCTTTGCTGGTCAAGGGCTGGCCGTCATGCCAGCGCACGCCTTTGCGGAGCGCAAAGGCGAGGGTTTTGCCGTCGTCGCGCCAGGCCCACGTCTCGGCGAGCTCGCCCACAATCGTCGCGGGGCTCTCCTGGCCGCGGAGGGGGTTGAAGAGGACGAGGTTGCTATAGCACGGCATCACGGGCCAGTTGGTCGAGATCGTGGCCTCCTCGTGGATGCTGAGGCTGGGGGGATCCTCCCGGTGCATGGCATTCAGGACGCCGCCCGATTTGGGGGTCGGTCCGGCCCCCCAGGCCGAAGATCCCAGCGCGAGCATCAACACGCCCGCAAGCCAGGGGATCCGCGGTCTCCACCGCATGGTCGATCTGCCGCTCATGTGAGTGGCGGGCGACGGTCCGCCCACGGCCGCGTGGCTTCGAGAGCCGCAGCCGCCCGCAGCACCGCGGCCTCACCCAACCGGCGGCCCACAATCTGGAGCCCGATTGGGAGGCCGTCCGCGGTCCATCCCGCCGGGATTGAGATCGCGGGGAGCCCGGTCAGGGTGATGGCGTACGTGAGCAGGATCCAGTCGAGGTATGTTTCCGTTCGCTGCCCGTTGATCTCCGGCGGAAAGTCCCACGCATGCGGAAACGGAGGCACGGCCACGGTAGGGGTGAGGAGCAGGTCGTACCGCTCGAAGAACGTGCGCACCCGGTGCCACAGCTTGGTGCGCTCCATCTCCGCGTTGGCCCACTGCACCGCCGTCATCGTGAAGCCAAGCTCGATGTTCCACACGAGCGGTGGAAACATCTGGTCGCGCCACCGAGGGAGCAAACCTCCGTGGACCGCCGCCATCCGAGCAGATCGGGCGGGGAGGATCATCTCCCGGAGGCCTGTGAAATCCGGGTGATCGTCCTCGACCGAACACCCGAGGTCGAGATACGCGCGCGCCGCCATTTCGGCCACGCGGGCCACCTCAGGTTCTACGGGGGTCACGCCGAGGTCGGCGCTCCAGGCGATGCGCCACCCGCGCGCGTCGGGCGTTCGAGCCGCCGCCATCCACTCGCCCGCATTGACGGGGACCGAGATGGGGGCGCGGTCGTCCGGACCGGCCACGGCCGCCAGCATTAAGGCCGTATCGCCAACGGTACGCGCCATCGGGCCCGTCACCGAGAGCGGATCCCACGCGAGGGGGCTGGGGTAGACCGGTACCACCCCGGGCGAGGTTCGAAACCCGATCACGCCGCAGAAGCTCGCCGGTATCCTAATGGACCCGCCCGTATCGCTGCCCTGGGCGAGCGGTCCCATACCCGTGGCGATGGCGACCGCCGCTCCGCCGCTCGACCCCCCAGACGTCATGCTCAACCGCCAGGGGTTCCGCGTGGGACCGCAGACGGCGTTCTTGGTGTTGCCCCCCGCGCCGAGTTCTGGGGTATTGGTCTTTCCCAGGATGATCGCGCCGGCGTTCTTGAGGCGCTCCACGATGAGGGCGTCCTCGGTCGGGACGAAGTCGGCGAACGCAGGCGAACCAAACGTCGTGCGGATGCCTTTGGTGAGGGTGAGGTCCTTGATGGAGACGGGGACGCCGTGCAGGGGACCGAGGTCATCCGGCAGGCGCCGCATCACCGCGGCCTCCGCCTCTCGCGCGGCCTTCCGCGCCTGGTCCGCGACCACCGTGACGAACGCGTTCACGATCGGGTTGACCCGGTCGATCTGGGTCAGCACCGCGTCCGTGATCTCGCAGGGCGAGACTCGTTTACTCCGGATCGCCTCCGCGAGATCGGTGGCCGGCATGAAGCACAGGTCCGAACCCATCTTCAGGCGCTCCCGTTCCGCCTTGCGCGCCTACGAGCGCGTCTTCGAGTGGGACGCGTGCGTCCGAGACGGATCAACCGCGGGTCTCGCTCAGCCGATGGGCGTCCGTTCCCAGTTCAGCACTGAGTAGTCCAGGTTTTCTGCGGCGACGCCCACCTGCCGCAGCATGGCCATGACCTGCGCGCGGTGGTGGACCTCGTGGAACAAGAGCTGCCCGGCGATGCCGCCAGCCGTGGCATGGACGCGCATGGGCTTCGGCCCCATCTGCGAGACGAACTCGACGGGACGGGTGGGGTCGCCGAGGCCGGCCAGCGCTTGCCGCGTGACGGCCGCCCGGGCCGCCCATGCCGCCGCGAACGGTTCGTACTCCGGCTGTCGCTCGACGGTGAACGGCGAGGCCCCGAGCGACACGTCGCGGCCGGCCAGCCGTTCCACGTACGCCCAC
>DASSXJ010000310.1 GCA_035703895.1 bacterium
CCCCGCCGGGCTCCGGCGAGCCGTTCGGCCGGGGATCCGCGTCGTCACCGCGGGCGCGCCGCCGGCTGCGGCGACGATCGGTCGGATCGAGGGCGACTTTGGGTGGGAGATCATCCACGTGTACGGCCTGACGGAGACGTCGCCGTTCATCACCATCTGCGAGCCCCGGCCGGAGCACGCCGGCCTCTCCGCTGACGACCGCGTGGCCGTCAAGGCCCGGCAGGGCGTTGAGTTGATCCCGTCTGGCGAGCTTCGGGTCGTCGACCCGGAAGGGCGTGAGGTCCCGCATGACGGCCTGACCATGGGGGAGATCGTCGTGCGCGGGAATGCGGTCATGAAAGGGTACTACAATGACCCCGAGGCGACGGCGACGGCCTTCGCCGGCGGCTGGTTCCATACCGGCGATGCGGCCGTCGTCCATCCCGACTGCTACGTCGAGGTCCGCGACCGGATCAAGGACGTCATCATCAGCGGGGGCGAAAACATCTCCTCGGTGGAGGTGGAGGGCACGCTGCTGCGCTGTCCCGCGGTTCAAGAGGTGGCGGTCGTTGGGCTGCCCGACGAGCAGTGGGGCGAGGCGCCCCACGCGTTTGTCGTGCTGAAGGCGGGTGTGTCTGCGACGGAGGCCGACCTCCGCGAGTTCGCGCGGGATCATCTCGCGCACTTCAAGGTGCCCAAATCGTTTCACTTCGTGGACGACCTGCCGCGGACGGCTACGGGGAAGATCCAGAAGTACGTGCTCCGCGGCGGCCGAGCCGCGATCGGCCGGCAGTAGGCCGCCCGTTCCGAGGATCGCCAGCCGAGACTTCCTGGAAATTGCCGTCAATCCTCCAGGGAACTGGCATTGACAGCGCTCCACTTCGCGTCTATGATTGGGACCACGAACGTAGGAGCCGCCGGACTCGAAAAACACCGCATCCGGGTCTCCTACCGATAAAGGCAAACCTGGGGCGACCCAGGGACGCAAAGCCACGGGACCTCACAGTGAGGTCAGCCGGGTTGCCGAAGTGGGGGGCCACATGGTGGGGTGTTTGTTTTTTGGCAAGATGCCTGCCCCTGGATCTCTCCTGAGGCACTCGGTCGTGGAGGACCGCTAACTGAAGAGCTAGTGCACCTCCCCCCCCAAGGCGACGAGGCCGGGAACCCCTCCCCGGCCTTGTCTATTTCTCCGGCAGTCCAAATAGACGGCGGGCGTTTCCGCCGAAGATGGCGCTGTGATCATCCTCGGTCGCGGTGAGCCGCTCGAAGAGATCGCGCTGTTCCGCCAGGATCGCCTCTCGATAGTCCCCGGGGAGTGTGGAGTCGGTGCCGAACATGATCCGGCCGGGCCCGTACGTGCGCAGCAGGTCGCGGAAGACCATTTCTAGGCTTGGGGCTCCGGGCGTGTACTCGCGCCAGTTGTTGGTCCCGGAGGTGTCCACCCAGACATTCTCCGTGTGGTACGCCAGGAAGAGCGTCTCACGCAGAAACCCCGCCCCGCAGTGCGCGATGGCGAAGGTGATCTCGGGGAAATCCCGCGCCGCGGCCGAAAGGTGGAGGGGGTCGGCATACCGGAGATCGTAGATCGGTGCCACCGTGATCCCGAAGTGGAAGAGGACGGGGAGCCCCTGTTCCGCCGCCGCTTCATACACTGGATAGACGGCTCGGTCGCTCGCGCTGAATCGCTGGGTTGGCGGATACAGTTTCAGGCCGCGGAGGCCCCACTCGCGAAACCGCCGGACGGTCGCGGCGGCGTCGGATGCCGTCGGATCCATAACGCTCCCCCATGCCTGAAACCGTACCGGGTTGAGACTGACGAACTCGGCGAGTTCTTCATTCCCCTCTCCCACGGCTATGAAGAACCCCGTGTCGACGCGCGCGCGATCGAACGCCGCGGCCCACTTCGCGGCGTGCTGTTGCAATGAGACCCCTTCCAGTCGCTCCATCCGTTCGGCCCAACGCCCTGCCGCGGCCGTAAGCGCGGCCATCGCTTGCGGTCGCAATCCCCAGGGTCGGGCGCGTAGCCGCCGGAACATTCCCGCAGTGACCAGATGTAGATGGCTGTCGACGGTAGACGTCAATGGAAACTCCTTGGGGACCCGCTCAGCCGCGGCGTGTTGTACGGCCACCGTCCCTCAGTTAGGATAGAGAACGATGACCCGGATGGCCCTATTCCTCATGATTCCGCTGCTGTTCGGAGCGGTTGCGGCACCCGAACCCGCCCGGGTGCCGCCGTATGCCGTGCAGGCCGTGCTCCTGACGGGGCAGCCCGCTCCGGATGGGGGGACGTTTACAGAGTTTTCCGACCCTGCGCTCAACGAGCGCGGCCATCTGGCGTTCGCCGCCCTGACAAGCGCGCAGGACGCGCACGTCGCCGTGTACCTCCGCGCGGAGGGACGCATACGCACGCTCGCGGTTGGAGGCCGGCCGGCCCCGACGGGCGGCCGGTTCTCAGTGTTCAACGACGTGATCCTGAGCGATCGCGACACCGTGGTGTTTTTGGGGCGGACCACCGATCGGGTGGCGCGCCTCGGGCTGTACCTCACGCGTGGCGGTCCCATCTCCCCCGTGGTCGCGACCGGCCAGTCCGCTCCCTCGGGAGAGGAGTTTATCGACTTCGCCAACCCGACGATCAACGCTCAAGATGTCGTGGCGTTCGTCGGCCGCATGGGCCAGGGGAAGCGCGAAGGCATCTTTACCAGCAGCGAGGGGGGGATCACGCCGGCCGTGCTGTCAGGGCAGCCCGCGCCGACCGGAGGAACGTTCCAATTCTTTCTGGACGGGAGCCCCGCGCAAAACGACCGCGGCGAGATCGCGTTCGTCGCGGCCATGGCCCCGCGGAACACCTTCGGCGTGTTCATCCTGCTCCGGGGGGTGCCCGTCCCTGTCGTGACCACCGACGAAGACGCGCCGGTCGGCGGACCGTTCACCGAGTTCGGCTCGCTGATGCTGACCAACGCCGGGACGATCGGGTTTGTCGGCCGCACGGCGCAGAGCGCGGTGCGCGAGGCGCTCTACGTCACCGGTCGCGCCGTGTTGGTGCCGCTCACCCGTCAGGGTCAGGCCGTCGCCGGCGAGACCCTGACCTCGATCGCCGCGAGCGCGATGAACGACCGTGAGGATGTCGTGTTCGAGCTCGGGACTCCTGATCCGATTCCCCGTGCCATTTACCTGGCTACCCGCACCGGGGTGCGGGTGGTCGTGCGGGCGGGGGACATGACCCCATCGGGCCGGCGGTTCACCGCGTTCGGGACCCCGGCGATCAATGGTCTGGGACGGATCGCCTTTGTCGCGGAGACCGACGACGGGCGCCACGGGATTTACCTGGCCGCGCCCAAATGACCGCCGCAGAGATCGATGGGGAGGGGAGACAGGCCCTCGAGCATCTGTGGGCCCTCCAGCAGGTGGATTCTCGGCTGGCCGCGGCGCGCGCCAGCCGCGCCGCGCTCGACGACGGCAGCGCGCTTCGCGCGGGGGTCGAGGAAGCGCGGCGGGCCGCCGCCGAATCGGCCGCCCGGTTACATGAGTGTCAGGCCACGATCAAGGATCACGAACTGCAGCTCGCGAGCACGGAGGCCAAGCAGCGGAAGATCGAAGGCGATTTGTACGGCGGGCGCATCTCGAACCCCAAGGAACTCTCGAGCATGCAGGAAGAACTGGTGATGCTGGCCAGGACACGCGACCATCTCGAGGACCAGATCCTCGCGCTGTTCGATCGAGTGGAGTCCCTGAAGGAGGACGCGTCCGCTGCGGACGCGGCACGGCGGGCCATCGAAGAGCGGCTCGCGACCCATCTGGCCGAGTACGAGGCCGCGCGCGCCCGCTTGGACGCCGAGATCGACACGCTGACCGCTGAGCGCGCCGCCTCCGCAGCGCGCGTCGAGCCCCGGCTGCTCAAACGGTACGAGGGGATTGCCGCACAGGAGGGCGGTGTGGGCATCGTCCCCATCCAGAACGGGCTGTGCGGCGGATGCCACAACCAGCTTCCGACGGGATTCGTCACGCGCGTGCGCGACGGCCAGCTCGTGATCTGCGAGCGGTGCCGCCGGATTCTCTATCTGGGAGCGGCCTGATGGCTCAGGAGGACCTCGTGGTCTGCTTCGACGGCGCATCGCGAGGGAACCCGGGACGGGCGGCGATCGGGGTCGTCGTCCTCAAGGACGGGGTGCCGATCCGCGAGATCGGCGAGGCGATTGGTCAGACGACGAACAACATCGCAGAATATCGCGCCCTCCTGCGGGGGCTGGAGGAGGCGGCCGCGCTCGGTGCGCGCACCGTTCGGATCTGCAGCGACAGCGAGTTGGTGGTCAGACAACTGTCGGGACAGTACAAGGTGCGGAGCCCCCACCTCGCTCCGCTGCACCGTCAGGCGCTCTCCCGCATGCGGCGGTTCGACCAGGTCGCCGTCGTCCACGTCCCGCGAGACCAGAATCAGGGAGCCGACGCCCTCGCCAACCGCGCGCTCGACGAGGCCGCGCATTGAAGCCCGGGGGTCGCCGTGCTACCATGAATGATCGGGAGCAGGCCGGGCGGCCGCGAGCGCTCCGCTCGAGGAAAGTCCGGGCTCCGCAGGGCAGGGTGCTGGGTAACGCCCAGTGGGGGTGACCCCGAGGACAGTGCCACAGAGAGAAACCGCCTCCCGGCCCCCGCAGGGGGGTGCGTGGGGGTAAGGGTGCAACGGTGTGGTAAGAGCACACCAGCGGCCGGGTGACCGGCCGGCTCGGTACACCCCACCCGGAGCAAGGTCACATAGGGGGAAATGAGGCGGCCCGCCGATCCCCGGGTAGACTGCTAGAGGTGCCGGGTAACCGGCATCCGAGAGAGATGGCCGCACTCGACTGAACCCGGCTTATAGGCCTGCTCCCGTTACTCGAACTGCGAGTCCTTTCAGAACGCCGTGGGAACTCACCGGATCCCGCCGAATAGTAGCCGGAGGGCGCGCGGGCGCTGAGCCTGGCCCGCTAGCCGAGAGGTGGTGCGTCGATGAAGGGCGTGCAGTTCACGGCGGAGTGGGCGCCCCGCTCCGAGTATGCCGTTTCGGAGTTCGAGCGTCGCTCGGGCAAAGCCGTGACCGGGGCGAGTGTGTGGCGCCATCCCCACGTGCAGCTGGCCGAGGTCAAGGAGCCCGCGCTCGGCGCCAAGGACGTTCGGATCCGCCCCAAGGCGTGCGGCGTGTGCGGATCCGACGTCCATTTCTACGAAACCGACAAGGAAGGATATATTCTCTATCCGGGACTGACGAAGTTCCCGGTCGTGATCGGCCATGAGTTCAGCGGTGAGGTTGTCGAGGCGGGCAAGGAGGTCCGGGATCTCCGGCCCGGCGATCTGGTCACTGTCGAGGAGATGATCTGGTGCGGGGAGTGCATCCCGTGCCGGAACGGCTGGCCGAATCAGTGCCAAAATTTGGAGGAGATCGGATTTACGATCGACGGGGCGATGGCCGAGCAGTTGGTGGTCGGCGCGAAGTACTGTTGGCCGATTACGCGGCTGGCGGAGGTGTACGGAAGCGCCGAGGCGGCCTTCGAGGCCGGGGCCCTCTGCGAGCCGACGAGCGTGGCCTATAACGGGATGTTCGTTCGCGCCGGAGGCCTGGCCCCCGGCGGCGTGGTGGCCGTCTACGGGACGGGACCGATTGGGTTCGCGGCAATCGCGCTCGCCAGAGCGGCCGGCGCGAGCCGCGTGATCGCCTTCGAAGTCAGTCCCGTGCGGCAGGCGCTCGCGCGGCAGGTGGGGGCGGATGAGGTGCACAGCCCCATCGACCTGGCCTCGGCCGGCAGCAGTCCCCACGAGGCGATGCTCCGGGCAAGCAGCGGGGCCGGCGCCGACATGGCGGTGGAGGCCGCGGGGGCGCCGACCCGGACGATCCCTGAAATGGAAGCGTCGCTCGCGATCGGCGGGAAGGTGGTGATCATCGGTCGCGCCGCTGAGCGGGCGCCGATGTACCTCGAGCATTTTCAAACCCATGCCGCCCAACTCTATGGGGCGCAGGGCCACTCGGGATACGGGACGTTCCAGAACGTGATCCGCCTGATGGCGTCCGGCCGGATCGACCTGCGGCCGATCATCACGAGCCGGTTCCCGCTCGACGCCGCCGTCGCGGCGATCGAAAAGGCAAGCCTGCGACAGGATGGGAAGGTGCTCGTGAAGACCTAAGCGCGTCAAGACGAGGGAGGGAGAGCGATGCTTCGACGAGCCGTGCCGCTCGTGTTGGTCCTGATCCTGCTCCTCGCTACCTCCGAGGTGGGGGGAACCGCCTCGAAGCCCACGCACCTGAACGTCGGAGTGGTCTCCGGTGGTGAGATCCGTGGCCTTCAAGCGATCGCGCCGATGTGGGACAAGGCCACGGGCGTGCACCTGAACCTCATCGTCTACCCGTACCCGAGCCTTTACGAAAAGATGGTCACCGCGTTTCAGGCCAACGCGGCCACGTTCGACGTCGTGATGCTCGACGACCCCTGGATGCCAAAGTTTGGCGCGGAGGGGTGGCTGACCCCCTTGGACCAGGCCCCCTTCAATCTCAAGCGCGATCCGGACATCTTCCCCGTGGTCTACGAGCTGGGCTCGTGGCCGCCCCCTCGAGGACCGATCCCGCCGGGAGAGGCCTCGAAGCCCCGGCACCTCGAAGCGATCACGCTCGTTGGAAACGTCGAACTCTTTATGTACCGGCGCGATCTGATCCCGAAGGCCCCCCAAACATGGGACGAAGTGCTGGCCAACGGGACGCACCTCGGAAACCCGGGGAAGCAATTCTACGGGTTCACGATGCGAGGGGCCAAGGGCAACCCGATCATCTCGGAGTGGTTCCCCATCCTCACCGCGTTCGGCGGGCAGGTCTTCGACAACAACTGGAACGTCGTGTTCAAGTCTGACGCAGCCGTGAACGCGCTCAAGTTCTTCATCGGACAGATGAAGGCCGTCTCGCAGCCCGGACCGGATACCGCCGACGCGGCGGACCGGTCGCGCATCATGGCCACGGGCCACGCCGCCCAGGGGAACGTGTGGCCGGCCGAGGCGTCCGACATCGTGGAAAACCCGCAGGTGAGCAAAGTGATCGGCAAGATCGGTTACGCGGTCATGCCGGCCGGTCCACTCGGCCGTCACACGCCCATGATGGGCAACTGGCTGCTGGCGATCCCCAAGGCGGCCAAGGAGAAGGCGTGGGCATACCAGTTCATCACGTGGGCGACGAGCCGGGAGATTCAGGGTCCCTACGCCAAAGCGGGCGGCATCCCGTTCCGCAAGTCGGTGCTCACCGATCCCGCGTTGAACGCGCGGTACCCGTTCTTCTCGGCGATGGCCGACTCGCTCGCCGCCCCGCCGTTCTGGCGCCCGCGCACGACCGAGTGGTCGGCCGTCGAGTCGATTCTCGGGACCCACGTCAACGAGGCGCTGGTGGGGACGGAGTCTCCCGAGCAGGCGGTGGACCGAGCGCAGACCGAGATCACCCAGCACATGAAGGAGGCGGGCTACATTAAGTAGATCTGCACTCGGGGGCGAGGCGCCGCTCGCGAGGACGGCGCCTCGTCCCGCGAGAATCACCGCGGGCGCGCGACGGCGGCGCCTGGTCCCCTACCTGTTGGTCGGAGGGCCGGTGCTCTTCCTGCTCACGGTCGTCGTGTATCCGATGGCGTACGCCATCGCGCTGAGCCTGCAGTACTACCGGGTCGGCGGGTTCGCGGGCCTGCATAACTTCACCTTGGCGTTCCACGATGGGCTGCTCTTGGCGTCGCTCAGGGCGACGCTGATCTATATCACGATCGCGGTCGGAACCGAGATCGTCCTCGGGCTGGTCCTGGCGGTCGCCGTTCAGCGGACGGTCCGCAGCACCCTCGGCCGAACCCTCACGTACCTGCTGTTCATCATCCCGATGGTGACACCGCCGGTCGCCGCGGGCGTGAGCTTCCGGCTCATGTACATCCCGGAGTACGGCATCTTGAACGTGCTGCTCCAACACCTCGGATATCACGGCGCGCCCATTCTCTGGATGTCCAGCCCCGCGATGGCGATGTTTTCGGTGATCAGCGTGGACGTCTGGCAGTCGATGCCGTTTGTGTTCTTGGTGCTGTTCGCGGGACTCCAGGCCGTGCCCATGGATGTCGTCGAGGCGGCCGGCGTGGACGGGGCGGGGGGGTGGGCCCAGTTCCGGCACATCGACCTGCCCTACCTCAGACCGCTGCTGCTGCTGGTCGTGGTCTTCCGCGTCACCGATGCCCTGCGGGTCTTCGACCCCGTCCAGGTGCTGACGATGGGCGGACCAGGAGCGGCCACGGAGTTCCTGAGCCTGTACCTCTACAAGATCGCGTTCAAGTTCGGCAACTTGAACTACGCGTCGGCCCTGGCCCTCTATGTCGTGCTCGTGGTGTCGGGGCTCTTCGCGCTGTTCGGGCGGTACCTGTCGGAGGAGGCCGCCTGATGCCGCGCTCCCGCTCGCCGTGGCGCGCGGTCGTGCCGATCGCGCTGGGAGGACTGGCAATCGTGTACCTCTTCCCGTTCGTGTGGATGCTCTCCACCTCGCTGAAACCGGCTCCGGAACTCTACACGCAGCCGCCGACGCTGTGGCCGGTGCACCCCAGCCTGGAGGCGTACGGGACGGCGTTGATCACCGCGGGGGATTGGGTGCTCCTCCGCAACAGCGTCGTGGTATGCCTTGCCACGGTCCTGCTGACACTCGTCCTGGCGCTGCTCATCGCCTATCCGCTGACCCGTCTCGCGGTCCCTCCGGCGGTTCGGCGCGGCCTGCTCTCATGGTTGTTGAGCCTTCGTTTCCTCCCCTCGATGGTCGTGGTGATCCCGATCTTTGCCACGGTGAGGGTCGTGGGCCTCTACGACCGTCTGCTCGCGCTCATCTTCATCTACGCCGCGTTCTCGCTGCCGTTCGCCGTATGGATGATGAAGGGGTTTCTGTCCGAGATTCCACCTGAGGTCGAGGAGGCGGCGCTGGCCGACGGGGCGAGCCGGTGGCGGGCCTTCTTTCAGATCCTGCTCCCGATGCTCTCCCCAGGGCTCCTCGCGGCCTCCGTGATCACGTTTGCGCTGGCCTGGAGCGAGTTTCTCTATGCGCTCATTCTGACGGCGACCCCGCGCGCGCAGACGTTCTCGATTGCGGTCTGGAGCTTTGTGACCGAGTTCGAGATCATCTGGAACCAGATGGCGGCCGTGGGGGTCATCGCCGCCGCGGTCCCGGTCGGGCTGTTGCTCCTGGCCCGGCGATACGTTGTCTCGGCGCTGACCTTTGGCGCGGTACGGGAAAAAAGTTAGCGGAACGATCGGACGCCGACGGGATCGAGGATGGGAGACCTCGTATGACGATCAAGGTGGGGATTCTGGGGGCGGGGTACATCGGCGGCGTGCACGCCAGGAATCTCAAGCGCGACGAACGGGTGCGGCTGGTCGGCCTCGCGGATGTCCGGCCCGAGGCGGCGCAGCGCCTCGCCGGCGAAGTCGGCACCCGCCCGCTGCCGGACCTCGCCGCGCTGCTGCACGAAGGGGCGCAGGCCGTCTATGTCACGACTCCGAACGCCCACCACGTGGAGCCGGCCGTCGCCGCGCTCGCGGCAGGTGTCCATGTGTTCGGCGAGAAGCCGATGGCGACGACGCTCGACGGCGCGCGGCAGATCGCCGCGGCGGCGGCTCGGAGCACGGCGAAGTATCAACTCGGCTTCAACCGGCGGTGGGCCCCTGCCTACGCCTACGTGCGCGATCTCATCGCCACCGGCGAGTTCCACCCGGCGATGGCGCATGTGAAGATGAACAGGGGAGAGCTGCAGAACCCGCCGTGGGTCGGCACCACGTCACTCACCGGCGGGTTCCTGTACGAGTCGACGATCCATCTCCTCGACATGTGCCGGTTTCTCCTCGGGGAGGTGGTCTCGGTCGTCTGTCAGGCCCGGACCACCGCCTACCAGGAGCCGGACGGCTTCGCCATCGTGCTCCGCTGCGCCTCGGGGGTGCTCGTGACCTTCCACTCGTGCGCCCACGCGACCTGGATCTTTCCGTTTGAGCGGATCGAGCTCTTCGGCCCGCACCAAGCGGTGGTCACCGAGGAGATGGAGCGGGTGAGCCTGAGTCCGGGGCTCGGGCGCGAGATCGTGACCCGGAACTACGCTCCGCTCCCGATGGAAGAGAAGTGGGGCTACCGGCTCGAGGATCAGCGGTTCCTCGACGCCATCCTGGAAGGGCATACGCCGGCGGTGACATCGGAAGACGGGCTGCGCGCGACCGAGCTCGTGGAGGCCTGCTACCGGAGCGCCCGGACCGGAGCGGAGGTGCGCCTGCCCCTTGGCTGAGCCTCCCCGGTACCGCCTCCTCATCGCCGACATCGACGGCACGCTCGTTCCCGAGGACAAGGTCGTCCGGCCCGGCGTCGTCGCCGCGATCAAGGCGGCCCAGGCCCGAGGAGTGCGCGTGTGCCTGGCCACGGGCCGCCAGCCGCGATCCGCCCACCGGTTCGTCGACGCCGTGGGCGCGGACGCGCCCACCATCGTCTACAACGGCGGCCTGCTCTACGACTTCCAGGCGGCACGGCTGTTGTGGGCGCGGCCGCTCCCGCTCGAAGACGCCCGGCGCGTCCTACCGGTGCTCCGCCGGTTCCCCGAGACCTCCCCGCTGATGTACATCTTCAACAAGGTCTTCGCGGAGCGGCGGACACCGTTTGTCGATCTCTACGCGCGCCGCGACGCCCTCACGGTGGAGATCACGCCTAACTTCGACCGGCTCATGACGGAGGCGCCGGCGAAGTTCCTCATCGTGGGCGACCGGCCGGACCTGGATCGCCTCAGCCGGGCGCTCACGGACCTCCCGGGGGGGGCGATCAACCAAGTGTTTTCGCAGAACGACTATCTCGAGATTCTCCCTCCCGGGATCAACAAGGGCGTGGCGCTCGTGGAGCTGGCCAGAGTCGTGAACATCCCGCTCCCGGAGATCGTGGCCGTCGGAGATGCGATGAACGATCTCTCCATGCTTCAGACCGCGGGGTTAGGGGTGGCCGTCGAAGGGAGTCCGCCGGCGCTGCTCGCCGCGGCCCGAGAAACGTGTCCGGGGCCCGAGCAGGAGGGGGTGCGCGTGCTGATTGAACGGCTGTTTCTCGGTGGGGAGGGACGAGAGTCGACCCAGAGGCCGAAGGAGGCGTGAGCGTGGCGAAAGCGGCGAAGTGGACGATCCCGCCCAAAGGCGGGCACATGGACAAGCGGACCGGCATCTATCTCCAGAACATGACCGGGCACGAGGTCGAGGAGCGGCTCAAGGTGCACGACGTCCTCCTGGTGCCGCTGGGGGCGACCGAGGCCCACGGGGCCCACGCGCCGCTCGGCGAAGACGTGTTCCTGGTGTGCCGGATGGCGGAGGAGGTGGCCCGCCGCACCGGCTGCACCGTCGCGCAGCCGGTCTGGTATGGGTCGCATCCCTATCACCACTTGGGGATGCCCGGCACCGTGATCATCCCGGAGGAAGTGTTCACCGGATACGTCCGCGCGATGATCGCCGGCTTTTGGAACATGGGGTTTCGCAAGCAGATCCTGCTGAACGGCCACGGCCAAGAATACGTGATCCCCACCGCGATGCATCAGTTCGCCAAGCGCTACCGAGTGCCGAGCCTGCTGCTCCTCGTCAACTGGTACCATCCGATCCGCGATCACTTCAAACTCCGGCGGGAGGGCGGGACGTACGAGACGCCGTTCATCCACGCCGATGAGGTGGAGACGTCCTGGTCGCTCGCGCTCTTCCCGGAGCTCCTCGATATGAAGTACGCCCCAGACAACAAAATCGTCGGATTCCTGCCGGGCGATCACGTCGACAAGGCCGGCAATCTCTTGAACCGCCCGATCAACTGGTACAGTCAGGTGGGGGCAGGACCGATCGAGGTCAAGGCCTATATCGAAGGTGTCGTGGGGCGGAGCAGCATCGCCCGGGCGGAGAAGGCGCTGGGCGGGGTCGTCCCTCTCCTCGACTATTTGGAGCGCTTGGTCGGCGACGTGCACAAGGCATTCCCGCCCGGCAAGCTCCCACCGATCGAGATGACGACCGAGCGCGATCCCAAGGAACTCGAAGCGGTGCTCAAAGGACCGAGAAGGGGCGGCAAGAGCATTTACAGCCTCGGGTACCCTCCATGAGGCGATGAAGCTCGCGTACGCGATTTCTGCGTCCCCGACCCGTTTTGCGGCGGTCGCGCAGGGCCAAGACGTCGCTGCGTCGATCCGGCACCTGGCCCGGCTCGGATACCAGGGGGTCGAGCTCGCGATTCGGGATCCTGCCATGGTGAATATTGACGAGATCGCGGACGTCGTGCGCGAGGAGGGCATCGTGGTCCCCGCGATCGGCACCGGTCAGGCCTACCTCGAGGAAGGCCTGGCCCTCACCGCTCCCGACCCCGCCACGAGGGAACTGGCGGTGGCCCGGCTCGAAGCGCAGGTGCCGTTGGCCGGTCGCCTCGGGGCGTTCCTGATCCTCGGCCTGATCCACGGCCCGATTCCCCCCGACACCGACCGCGAGCGCGCCACGGAGTGGCTGCTGGCGGGCCTTGCCCGCCTGAGCCGGCGGGCGGCGGCGCACGGCGTCCGAATCGTGATCGAGCCGATCAACCGGTACGAGAGCAACTGGCTCAACACCGTGGACGAGGTCATGACCCTGATCGGCCGGCTGGGCGCGGATGGGGTCGGGGTGCTGCCCGATACGTTCCACATGAACATCGAGGAGCGGGACATCGTAACCGCGCTCGAGCGGGCCCGTCCTCGTCTGTGGCACGTCCACGTGGCGGACTCGAACCGCCGGGCACCGGGTGCGGGCCACCTCTCGTTTGGGGCGATCATCGCGCACCTGCGCGCGCTCGACTACCGCGGCGCCGTATCCGCGGAGATCCTCCAAGACCCGAGTTTCGAAATCGCGGCCGCGCACACGATCCGCGTCCTGCGTCCGCTCCTCGATCCGGAGTAGCTGCGCGCCGGGTCGTCGGGCGCGACATTCGCGGCCTGCCGCACGCATTCTCGCAGGGAAGGGTGCCGGGACCCGAGAAGTTGAACGGAAGAGGAGAGCCCCGCTCGGGAGGTGCTCCATTGCATGAGTCCTGGCACCGGTATCTCCGCTTGGGGATCGTGCACTTCATGGCGTTCCCCCAGACGTTACGGGGTGAGGGACCGATCGTGGAGACCCTCAGGCAGATCGCGGGGGACGAGTTCTTCACCGCGATCGAATTGGGCTGGGTCAACGACGCGAAGGAGCGGGCTGCGGCGGCGGCGCTCCTGCGCGAGAGCCATCTCAGCGTAGGGTTCGGCGCGCAGTCGGCCCTGCTCGTCACCAAGTCCAACCTCAACGCGCTCGAAGAGCCGGAGCGCAAGAAGGCCGTGGTCCTCGTCCAGCGGTGCATCGATCAGGCGGCTGAACTCGGGGCGAAGCGGGTGGCTGTGCTGAGCGGTCCGTATCCCGGCGCGGCGGACGAGGAGCGGGCGAAGGGACGCCTGGTCGAGTCTCTGCTCGACCTCTGCGTCTACGGCCGCGGCCGAGGAATCGGGATCACACTGGAGACCTTTGATCGAACGATTGAGAAGAAGGCGCTGGCGGGACCCACGCGGCTCTGCGTCGAGATCTCGGAAGCCGTCCGCCGGGACTTCCCGGAGTTCGGGCTGATGCTGGACCTCAGCCACATCCCGCTGGTGGGCGAGGGGATTCGGGAGTGCCTGACGATCGGGCGCGACCAGCTCGTGCATGCGCACATCGGCAACTGCGTCATGCGGGACCGCGCCCACCCCGCGTACGGCGATCAGCACCCGCGGTTCGGCATCGATGGAGGCGAGAACGATACGCCCGAGGTGATCGAGTTCGTACGGTGCCTGTTCGACGTCGGGTTCCTCGGCGGGGCGGAGCGGCCGTTCCTGAGCTTCGAGGTCAAGCCACTCCCCAACGAAACTCCCGAGGCGGTGATCGCCGGGACGAAACGCGTGTTCCAAGAGGCTTGGGCGCAAGTGTAAGGAGGCCGGCATGAGCAAGCCACGCATCTATATCACACGACCCCTGCCCGCCGCGGCCATGCGGATCTTGGAGGGGCAGGTCGAGTACCATATGTGGGACCGTGAAAACGAGGCGGTGCGTAGGGAGACCCTCCTTCGGGAGATCGTCGACGTCGACGGGATCATCTGCCTCATCACCGAGAAGATGGACGCGGAGGCGATCGAGCGCGCGCACCGCTGCCGGGTGATCGCTCAGGTCGCCGTGGGCTACGACAATATCGATGTGGCCGCGGCCACCCGCCGCGGGATCTATGTGACCAATACGCCCGGCGTCCTCACCGAGACCACGGCGGACATGGGCTGGGCGATCCTGATGGCCACAGCCCGCCGCGTCGTGGAGGGAGACAAGTTCACCCGCTCCGGCCGCTGGAAGACCTGGGAGCTCATGGGGTTTACCGGGCAGGACGTCTGGGGCGCGACGCTGGGGATCATCGGCCTGGGACGGATCGGGGCCGCGATCGCCCGAAGGGCGAAGGGGTTCGCGATGCCGATCCTCTACCACAACCGAAACCGGGCCGAGGCCCTCGAGGCTGAACTGGGCGCCCGGTACGTGTCGTTGGACGATCTGCTGCGGCAGTCCGACTTCGTGATGATCAGCGTGGCCCTGACCTCGGACACCCGCCACCTGATCGGGGAACGGGAACTGGGCTTGATGAAGCCGTCCGCGATCTTGGTGAACATCGCGCGCGGCCCGATCGTCGACCAACGCGCGCTGTACCGGGCGCTCGTGGACCGCAAGATCTGGGCCGCGGGGCTGGACGTGTTCGAGGTCGAACCCGTGCCCATGGACGAGCCGCTGCTGCGGCTCGATAACGTCGTCGTGCCACCCCACCTCGGGAGCGGGAGCATCGTCACGCGGACCAAGATGGCGACGATGGCGGCCGAAAACTGCCTGGCCGGAACGACGGGGAAGATCCCTCCCAACGTCGTGAACCCCGAGGCCAAGGAGCACCGCTGACCGCCGACCGGCCCGGCCCCCGCGGGTCCGCCGCCCAGCGGCGGTAGCCGCCGATCGGACCATGGCCACCTCGCCCCATATCCTGACCCTCGACCTCGGGACCTCGGCCTGCAAGGCATCCCTGTTTACGGTTGCAGGAAGCGTGGCCGCCCAGAGGAGCGTCGAGTACGAGACGTTCCATCCCGCGCCGGGATGGGCCGAGCAGGATCCCGGGGCGTGGTGGGACGCCGCCCTGGCCGGAATCCACGGGCTTCCGATAGAGGGTCGCCGGACCGTCATCGCGATCGGCCTCTCTAGTCACCGTGGAGGCGTCGTCCCGATCGACGCCCGGGGCCGGCCGCTCGGTCGCTGCATCATCTGGATGGACCGGCGCTCCGTCGAGCAGACGGAGATGCTGGTCCGGACGTTTGGCCGTGAGCGGCTCCATCGGGTGACCGGCCTCGTGCCCGACACCGAGTTTACCGCCGGCAAGCTCCTCTGGCTGCGGACGCACGATCCCGACGTCTTTCGGGCCGCCGCGCTGTACCTGCAGCCCCGCGACTACCTCTACTTTCGTCTGACCGGCGCGCCCGCGACCGATTACACCCTGGCGTCCAGGACGATGCTGCTGGACATCACCCGGCGGGAGTGGTGGGAGGAGGGATGCGCATTCGTGGGGGTCGCGCCGGCCGCATTCCCACCTATCTATGCCTCCGCCGCGGCGCCGCACCACATCACCGGGGAAGTCGCGCGCGCGTTGGGCGTGCCCCCGGGCGTGCCCGTGGCGTTGGGTGCCGGGGATCGCCCGTGCGAAGTGCTGGGGTCGGGCGCAGGCGATGGATGGATCATGGTATCGACCGGGACGACGACCAACGTCTCCGCACCGGTCCGCGGGGCGTGTGATGCGATCGACCCTCGAGTGATGTACTCGGCGCACGCCATCGAGGGGATGCACGTGCTCGAACAGGGGATGTCCGGGTCAGGAGCGATCCTCCGATGGTTTCGAGACCGGGTGCTCGGCGGACATCACGACGACCGCTCTCTCGACACACTGGCTCAAGACATTGCCCCGGGCGCGGACGGTCTGCTCTTCCTCCCGTTCATGATGGGCGCCCGCGCCACTCGCTGGAACCCGGACGCGCGCGGGGTGTGGTTCGGCCTGAACGAGATGCACGGCGCCGGCGCGATGATCCGCAGCATCATGGAAGGCGTCGCGTTCGAGCTTCGAGCCTGCCTCGACCTGCTCGAAGGGATGGGGGTACGAATCCGAGGACTCCTCGCCGTCGGCGGCGGCGCGCGCAGCGGTCTGTGGAACCAGATCTTCGCCGATGTCTCCGAGCGCGAAGTGGTGGCGCCGCAGCAGACGGATGCGGCATCGCTCGGCGCAATGCTGCTTGCCGCAGCGGCGACGGGTCAGGTCGCCGACCTCGCGGGTGCTCCCAGGCGCGCGAACCCTCCGGCCTCGAGCTTCCTGCCGCGTCCGGATGCCGCCGCCACCTACCGCACCCTCTACTCGAAGTACAATCAATTGTACGAGGCCCTTCGCCCCGTGTTCGCGGAGCTGCCTACGGCCCGAGGTAGGCCGTACACGTCACCTCGACGAGGAGATCCGGATGAATCAGCGAGGTGATCTGCACGAGCGTGCTGGCCGGCCGGTGCTCGCCGAAGACCCGGATGCGCACCGGGTTGATGCGGGCGCGGTCGTCCATGCTGGTGAGGTGAATCAGGACGCTCGTAATCTTTGAGAAGTCGGCTCCGACGTGCGCCAGCACGCGGCCAATGTGCTCGAAGATCTGCTCCGCCTGCCGCGCCGCGTCCCCCTTCCCAACGACCCGCCCATCCTTGTCCATCGCCACGATCCCGGAGATACACAGGGAATCCCCGGCCCGCACCGCATCGCAGTAGTGGCTGACCGGCGGAGGAAGCACGCCTTCGAGGCGAATGCGCTGGATCCCGGCCACGCCCGACCGCTTCTCTGCGTCTTCCCCGGGGTCCTCTTCCCCATGTGCTATAATTTGGGCGATCATGCGGTGCCCTCACTGCGGGAAGCGCAGCGTGATTAGCCACGTCACGGTCCGGTGGAGCCAGGTCAAGGGATCTTTTCTGCCTTCGCGGGGACACTACTGCACTGCCTGCAAGACCGCGTTTGAGGACGAGCGCGCCGCCGCGCGCGAGTTCGCGTTTCAATCCGTCCGGATCGACGCGATGACCGACGCGCTCCGCCGTCTTCAGGAGAGCGCCGACGTCATCATCGTGCGCCACCGCAGCGGCGCGCGGGAGGTCCTGTTCTGACACTCGCCCTCGCCGCGCTCGCCGGGGTGGTTGTCGGGTGGGCGCGGGGAGGCCGCCTCGAAGCGCTCGGCCGCGCGTCGCTGCGGGGCATGCCGCTCCTCGGCGCTGCGCTGGCGATGGTGCTGCTCGCGCGCGTGCCGTGGCAGGCGCCGGCCGTCGGGCGCATCCTCCAGGGTCTCGGGTATCTCGCCGCGCTCGCGGTGCTCTGGCAGAACCGCTCGCACCCGTGGGCCCTCGTGATCCTCGTCGGCCTCGGCCTCAACGCCCTGGTGCTCACGCTCAACATGGGACGGATGCCCGTGTCGGACGGCGCGCTCGCCCGGGTGACGCACACTATCGATCCGCAGGCCGGCAGCGCCGATCTCGACGCCCGTCACTTCATCGTCGGCCCGGGAACCCGCCTCTCTCAACTCGGCGACGTGGTGGCCGTGGGGGCGTGGGGGGTCGGCGTCGTGCTCAGCCCAGGCGACGTGGTCATGGCGATCGGGCTGGCCGGGTTCGTGCAGCGCGAGATGTGCGCGTGGCGGCCCGCCTGCGGCGGCGGATAGACGCGAACGTACGATCGATGCCCGATGGGCCTCCGCCGCGGAGGCCCAAATTATTTGTGAGGATGCGGCCGCGCCTGCAGGAGATGGGAAAAAAGTGGAGAAACGTGGAGATCAGTAGGGAGTAGTGGGGATCAACATGGGCGCGGGGCCGGATGCTCAGGGGCGAAGCGGAATACGCTCTGGACGAGAAGGGGCGGGTGGTGATCCCGCCCAAGTTTCGCGCGGAGATGGGAGAGCGCGTGATCGCGACCCGTTGGATCGACCCATGCCTCGCAGCGTTCTCGCCCCTCGAGTGGCAGGCGCTCGAAGAGAAGCTTCGCACGCAGCCCCTCAAGAACCGGAATTTTGTGAGGCTGCTCCTCTCGGCCGCCGAGGATTGTGATCTGGACCGGCAGGGCCGGGTCTATTTGCCCCCACATCTACGAGAATATGCCAAGATCTCGCGGGGGGTGACGATCATCGGCATGGGCAATCGGCTCGAGATCTGGAGCACGCCTCTGTGGCGGACCACGCTCCGGAAGGTCGTGAAGGCGCCGGAAGCACTGGCGAAGCACCTCGAGGAGTTGATCCTGTAGGATCCGAGGGTAGAGCATCGTGGCGGTTCTGTGGATGAGTCCGGCAAAGGAATCTCGTGAGATCCCCTCACACGTCCCCGTGCTGTTGGACGAGGTGCTGGCCTACCTCGCGCCGCGGCCGGGCGCGGTGATCGTCGACGCCACCCTCGGGGAGGGGGGACACGCAGAGGCGATTCTGAACCGCATCGCCCCGGCGGGGCGCCTGATCGGGTTGGACCGAGACGGCGATGCCGTGCTCCGATCCGAGGACCGATTGCGTCCGTTCGGGCAGAACGTCATCGTCCGTCAGGCCAACTTTGCGATGCTGGCATCGGCCCTCGACGAGGCCGGGGTTGGGTACGTCGACGGCGTCCTGTTCGACCTGGGCGTCTCGAGCCGGCAACTCTTCGAGCCGGAGCGCGGGTTTAGCTTCGACCGGCAGGGCCCGCTCGATATGCGCATGGACCTTCGGCAGCCGAACACAGCGGCGGAGTTGGTCAACACCTTGAGCGAGCGGGAGCTGGCCAACCTCATCTTCCGGTACGGGGAGGAACGCGCGTCGCGGCGGATCGCGCGTCAGATCGTCAGCCGCAGACCCCTCGAGACCACACGCGACCTGGTGCGCGCGGTCGAGGCGGCGGTGGGGGGCGGCCGCGGGCGTCTGCATCCCGCCACCCGGACGTTCCAAGCGCTCCGCATCGCCACCAACGCAGAGACCGATGCGCTCGCCGCCGGGCTCCCCCAGGCCATCGACCGGCTCCGGCCGGGGGGACGCATCTGCGTGATCGCGTTTCATTCGCTGGAAGACCGCATCGTGAAGCAGGCGCTGAGCCTCGCGGCGCGGGGATGCAGCTGCCCTCCGGACGCACCCATCTGTACCTGCGGCCGCCAGCGGACCGTGCGCATCATCACGAAGAAGCCGGTCACGCCGACGCCCGCAGAGATGCACCGGAATCCCCGCGCGCGGAGCGCCCGGTTGCGTGCCGCGGAGCGATTGAGTGAGCCGGCCCTCGGGCAGACGGCCGGGCGCCCCGCGATCTAATATGATGCCGGCTGTGCAGCAACGCGACTCTTCGTCCCCGGTGCTGATCCCGGAGCATTGGGGCTCACGAGGGAAGGAGGCGACCCGGCGTCGGCGGAGGCGTTCCCCAGTACTCGTGGTCCTCACCGTCGCAGCATTCACCGTGCTCCCATTTCTCGCATACATCGCGGAAACGTCCAACGCAGCACACATCGGCTATCGAATCCTGCAGCTGACCCATGATATCGCCGCGCTTGAATCCGAGCATGAGCGCCTCCAGGCCATCGCCTCCTCCCTCCGGGCCCCAGACCGCATCGAGCGTCTCGCGACCGCGCGTCTGGGGCTCCAGGCGCCGCGGGCAGGCCAGATCGCGTCCCTTCCGCTTCCACCGATCGCATCGCGTCACGTGTCTCCCTCCCTCCCCGGGTGGTGGGAACGGATCGACGAGTACTTCCACCGGAGTGAGGCGGCGGCCGCAGAGCCGCCGCAATGACCGGACGGCCGCACGCGTCCGCCGAGCGACCGGCGACCGCCACCTGCCGTTTGCGAATCACGGCGGTCTTTGCCGCCTGGATCGCCGCGTTTGTCCTTCTCGGCGGCCGGCTCTTCGATCTTCAAATCTTGCACGGACCCGGGCTGGCGCGGCTGGCGATCCGCCAGCAGCTTGAATCGATCCGGCTGCCCGGCCGGCGCGGATTCATCCTCGATCGGACCGGATCCCGGCTCGCGGTGAACGTCGAGGCCGACTCGATCTACGCGGTCCCCCGCGCCATTCCTGATCCCGAGGCGTTCGCGCGGGAAGTGGCCATCCCTCTCCATCTCACACCGAGAGGCGTGACGGCCCGCCTGCGCCGCGGCGGGCCATACTTTGCGTGGCTCGCGCGCCGGCAACCGCCCGAAGCGATCGACGCGGTTCGCGCCCTGGAGTTGGGGGACGCCATCGGGATCTGGCCCGACACGCGGCGCGCCTATCCGGCGGGGACGCTGGCCGCCAGCGTGATTGGGTTTACCGGGGTGGATGACGCCGGCCTCGCCGGCCTGGAGTTGCAGTACGATGGAAGCCTCCGCGGCGTCGCGGGGATCGGCACCGCCAATCGCGATGCGATCGGCCGGGAACTGGTGCAGACCGAGCGCATCGTGTCGCCTCCCCACGACGGCAACACGTTGGTGCTCACGATCGATCAGGTGGTGCAGCATGTCGCCGAACGTGAGCTCACGCGGGCGATCGCCGGCGCCGGGGCCCAGGGCGGTGTGGCCATCGTCATGGATCCGCAGACCGGCGCGATTCTCGCCCTCGTCACCGCCCCCACGTTCGATCCCAATCGGTATCAGGCCGTGCCGCCCGCCCGGTGGAAAAATCGGGCGGTGGCCGATGTGTACGAGCCGGGATCGACGTTCAAGCTGATCCTGGTTGCCGCCGCGCTCAGCAGCCACGCGGTCAGGCTCACAGAGACCTTTGCCGATCCAGGGAAGATTCGGATCAACGGGGCGACGATTCACGACGCCGAGCCACCCGACCCCAAGCACACCATCCTGTCGCTCACCGAGATCGTCAAGTATTCGAGTAACGTCGGGGCGGCGCAGGTCGCCACCCGCCTGGGGAAGGATAGGCTCTCCGCGTACATCGAGCAGTTCGGCTTTGGCCGGCCGAGCGGGATCGATCTGCCCGGCGAGGCGGCCGGGATCATCCGCCCGGTCAGCCAGTGGTACGGGCCGTCGCTCCAGAACATCGGGTTCGGCCAGGGCATCTCGGTCACCCCGATCCAGCTGCTGGTCGCCGCGTCCGCGTTGGCCACCCGCGGGATGGCCGTGCACCCGCATGTGGTCGAAGCGATTCGGGACGCTGCGGGGCACGCCATCGCGACCCCCGGGAACCTTCCCCCGCGCCAGATCATCGAGCCCGAGGTCGCCGACCAGGTCCTCGCGATGATGCGGCAGGTCGTCGAAGGGGGGACCGGCGTCAAGGCTCGTCTGGACGGGTACGTGGTCGCGGGGAAGACGGGGACGGCGCAGCGGCCGGGGGCCTCGGGAGGATACGAGCCCGGGGCGTATGTGTCGTCGTTCGTCGGGGTGGTGCCCGCCTCGGCCCCCCGGCTGGCGATCCTTGTGCTTGTCGATCGTCCGCGGGGGGTATATTTTGGTGGGGATATCGCGGCGCCCGCGTTTCGCGAGATCGCCCGGCAGGTGCTGTGGTATCTGCGCGTGCCTCCAACCGGGGCGGCGGAATGATGTCGTAGGATGGGGTCAAATTGTTAATATAGTAGGTTAGGGGTCGTCGGGTTGAGCCGAGGTCGCGGCGTGCTGGGCGCTGCCCGGGCGGGACCCGGCGGGGGGACGGGGTGCACGGGAGGGCCAGGATGCGGTTGACCGACCTGCTGGCAGGCTCGCTGCCGGCCTGTGCACTCATCGGATCCCCTGACGTTGAGATCTCGGGGATCGCCTATCATTCCGGCACCGTCAAGCCCGGAGATCTGTTTGGCGCCATCCGGGGGTTCGTCCACGATGGTCATCAGTACGCGGCGGACGCCGTCCGGCGGGGCGCCGCGGCCGTCGTGGTCGACCATCCCCTCCCCGATGTCTCAGCGACGCAGATCGTCGTCGCGGACACGCGCCACGCTCTGGCCGTGCTCGCCGCGGCGTTCTACGGTGATCCGTCCCGCCACCTCTGGCTCTGCGGGGTGACGGGGACCAATGGAAAGACCACCACGACATATCTGATCGATGCCGTGTTGCGGGCCGCAGGGCACCGCCCCGCGGTGGTTGGCACGATCGGCGTCCTGGCCCAAGGGGTCTCGGTGGACTTCCCCATGACGACCTCCACCACTCCCGAGGCCCCCGACCTGCAGCGCCTGTTGTGCGGCCTCAGGGCGGATGGGATCGATCACGTCGTCATGGAGGTCACCTCGCATGCGCTTGAGCTCTCGCGGGTCGCGGCATGCCACTTCCGGGCCGCCGTGTTTACCAACTTGACGCAGGATCACCTCGATTTTCACGGGGATCTCACACGATACCGCGGCACCAAGGCGAAGCTGTTCGCGATGGTCGCGCCGGAGGGAGTCAGCATCGTCAACGCCGACGACCCGAGCGGCGCGGCGATGGCAGAGCGGAGCCGCGGGCGGGTGATCACCTACGGGATCGATGCACCGGCGGAGGTGCAGGCGTCCGATCTCGCGCTGGCGCCGAACGGCACCCAATTCACCGTGAGGTGGTCCGAGGGGACGCAACGGTTGTCGCTGCGCCTCCCCGGCCGGTTCAACGTGTCCAACGCGCTCGCCGCGTTTGCGGTCGGCCTCGCGCACGGCATTGATCCCGCGGTGCTCGGAGCGGCGCTCGAGTCGGTGGCCGGCGTGCCCGGCCGGTGCGAGCTGGTCGACGAAGGGCAGTCGTTCACCGTCCTCGTCGATTATGCTCACTCGCCGGACAGCCTCGAGAAGATCCTCCGGCTGGCCGCACAGATCTCCTCGGGCCGCCGCATCGTCGCCTTTGGGTGCGGGGGCGAGCGGGATCGCACGAAGCGGCCGATCATGGGACGGATCGGCACACACCTCGCGGATTACGCGATCTTCACCTCCGACAACCCGCGCGGTGAAGATCCGGAGTCGATCATCCGGGAGATCGAAACCGGCGTCCAGGGGGACACAAACTTCGAGAGCATCCCAGACCGTCGGGCCGCGATCGAACGCGCTATTGCCCTGGCCCGCTCCGGCGATATCGTCGTGATCGCAGGCAAGGGGCACGAAACCTATCAGATCTTGGGAGGCCGGGTTGAGGCGTTTGACGACCGCGAAGTGGCCCGCGAAGTCCTGCGGGCCCAGCGGGGCGGGGTCGAGGCGAGGCGATGACGGGCGCGTTGGCCCCCGCGCTCACGGCGGCCGAGGTGGCGCAGCTTGGAGGGGGCGCGCTGGAGCGCGGGGAGGCCCACGCGATCATCCGGGGCGCCGCCGTGGACAGCCGGGTGATCGAGCCGGGGATGCTGTTCGTGGCTCTCCGCGGCGGCAACACCGACGGGCATCGGTTCGTCGGGGCGGCCTTTAACCGCGGCGCCGCCGGGGTGCTGGTCTCCGTGCCTTCCATCGACGCGCCGCCGCATCGACCGGTCATCCGGGTCCAGGATACACTGCGCGCGTTTCACCGCGTCGCACGCGGGATCCGGGACCGGCAGCAACTTCGAGTCGTCGGCATCACGGGAAGCGTGGGCAAGACGTCCACCAAAGAGATGGCCGCGAGTGTGACCGCGACGGCATTTCGGACCGCCCGCTCGCCGGAGACCCAGAACACCGAGATCGGGGTTCCCCTTGTGCTCGCCAACATCCCAGAGGACCGTGAAGTCGCGGTGCTCGAGATGGCGATGCGCGGTCCCGGACAGATCCGTGAGTTGGTGGAGATCGCGGGCCCCGAGATCGGGGTCATCACCAACATCGGCGAGTCGCACCTGGACTTTTTTCCCAGCCGCGACGCCCTCGCCGCGGCGAAGGGAGAGCTGGTCGAGGGCCTTCCTCCGCACGGATACGCGATCCTCAACGCGGACGACGTGCTGGCATGGGGCCTCAGGGCGCGTACCCGGGCGCGCGTCCTCTCGTTCGGGCTCGAGCGGGGGGAGGTCCGGGGGGAGGCGGTGCGCGCGCTCCCCATGCGCGGGAGCCGGTTCTCCCTTGTGACCCCGAGCGGTAGGGCGGAGGTGACGCTCCGCGTCCCCGGGCGGCACGCGGTCCAGAACGCACTCGCCGCCGCGGCGGTCGGGGTCGCGCTCGGCATCGACGCGGCGAGGATCGCCGCGGGGCTGGCGGAGGCGGCGCCGCTGCCGATGCGGTTGGAGATCGTCCGTCTCGGAGGCACGGTCCTCCTGAGCGATGTCTACAACAGCAGCCCGCAATCCGTGACGGCCGCCCTCGACGTCATGGACGAAGTCCCGGGCGCTCCCCGGGTGGTCGTGCTGGGCGACATGAAAGAACTCGGCGCGCACACGGTCGAGGCGCACCGGCGGGTCGGTCGCGAGGCGGCGCAGCGGCGCATCGATCTCCTGGTTGCGTTCGGCCCTATGGCCGCGGACCTGGCGGCCGCGGCGCGCGCGGAGGGCGGGCCCCGGGTGGTGCACACCGAGCGCCTCGAAGAGGTGGTGGATCTCCTTCACCGGACGCTCGTCTCCGGGTCGGTCGTGCTGGTCAAAGGGTCGCGCGCGATGGCGATGGAGCGCATCATCGCCGCATTGACGCGGGCGGAACCCACGGAAGCGTCTGGGCGGGGAGGAGGCGTGTGACGCCCTACCTCACGACCGCAGGCCTGGCCGCCGCGCTCACCCTGGCCGGAGGCGGCCCCCTCGTCGGATGGTTACGGCGCACGGGCGCCGTCAAATCGGTTCGGGAGGAAGCACCGTCACGCCACGGGGTCAAGGCGGGCACGCCGACGATGGGAGGCATGCTGATTATCGGCGCCGCGATTCTCGCGGTGTTGATCGCCCGCCGCGTGTTCGGGGGGAATGTCGGTGAGGTGCTGATCGCCCTGGCCGTCGTGATCGGCTTTAGTGCGGTGGGCGGCGTGGACGACGCCCTCGGCATCGTCCGCCGCCGCAACCTCGGCCTGCGGGCGCGGGAGAAACTGCTCCTGCAACTGCCGCTGGGCCTGGCGCTCGGCGTGTACGCCGTCCTGCATCCCGCCGTGGGTGGGTGGATCGGCGTGCCCGGCACGCACCTCCGAGTGGACCTGGGGTGGGGGTATCCCGTGTTCTGCGCGCTGTACGTCGTGGGCATGGCGAACGCGGTCAACCTGACCGACGGCCTGGACGGCTTGGCCGCCGGCAGCGTGGTGATCGCCGCGGGCGCGCTCACGGCGATCGCGGCGCAGGCCAACGTCGCCTCCGCCGGAATGCTCTGCGCGGCGCTGGCCGGGGCCTCGCTCGGGTTCCTCTGGTACAACGCGCATCCGGCGCAGATGTTTATGGGCGACGTCGGATCGCAGGGGCTCGGGGCCGGCCTCGCGGTGGCCGGGGTGCTCGGCAAGATGGAGCTGCTCGTGCTCGTGGTCGGGGGGTTGTTTGTGTGGGAGGCCCTGTCCGTCGCGCTCCAAGTCGCGTCGTTCAAGACGACCGGTCGCCGGATCTTCCGGATGAGCCCGTTCCATCACCACCTGGAATTGATCGGCTGGACGGAGACCCAGACCGTTGTGCGGTTCTGGGTGTGCGGGGTACTGCTCGCGGCGCTGGGCGTGAGGCTTAAAGGATGATCGCAGACGTTATCGCGCGCCTTCGCGGCAAACGCATTCATGTGGTCGGCCTCTCGGGGACCGAGGGGGCGGCCGTCGTCGATTTCTTGCTCGACCACGGGGTGACCTCGATCACCGGGCACGACCTCCAGACACAGGACGGGTTCCCGGAGGCGTTCCGGCGCACGCACGCCTGGATGGACCCGGCCGCCCAGGAGGCGGCGATCGCGCGGCTGCTCGGGGCGCCGATCCAGCTCCGCTTCCGCGACCGCTATCTCGAGGGCATCCAGCACGCCGAAGTGATCTACGCGGGGCAGGCCTGGTTCCGGCATCCGGAAAACGCGCCGGTGGCACGGGCCCGCGACGCCGGGGTGCCGCTCTCCAGCATGACCGAGTTGTTCTTTGAGACCGTCCCCTGCCCGATCCTCGGCGTCACCGGGACCAACGGAAAATTCACGGTGGTGCAGCTGGCCGCGGAGATGCTCGCAGCGAGCGGCCGGCAGACGTTCGTGAGCGGAAACGATCGGATGCACGTCCCCATCGTGTACCGGCTCAACGAAGTCACCCCCGGCGCGATCCTGGTGCTCGAGATCAGCAATCGCCAGCTCCTCGGGCTCCGGTATAGTCCGCAGATCGCCGTGATCACGAACGTGACGCCGCATCACCTGGACGATCACGGATCGTTCGAGGCGTACGTCCGGGTCAAGTCCGGCATCCTCGCCTACCAGCGGGCGGACGATCGGGCGATCCTCAATGCGGACGATCCGCCGACGTGGGGCCTCGCGCCGGCCGCGCGCGGCCGCGTCCTGCCGTTCAGCCGGCTGCGTGAGGTGGAGGAGGGCGCCTGCCTCGTCGCCGGCCGGATCACGGTGCGCGTGGATGGGCACGAGGACCGGCTGTGCTCCGTCGGCGATCTTCAAGTGCCGGGGCCACACACGGTGGAAAACGCGCTCGCCGCGTCCCTCGCCGCGCGGGCCGCAGGCGCCTCGGCGGAGGCGATCGCCTCGGCGCTGCGGGCCTTTCGAGGGCTGCCCTACCGGATGCGGTTTGTCGCTGAGGTCGGCGGCGTCCGGTTCTACGAGGACTCGCTCGCCACGAATCCCGCCGCTGCGGCGGCCGCGATTCGCGCGTTCGACCGTCCCCTCGTGCTCATCGCCGGCGGGCAGCGCCGGGGTGGGACCGCCGCCGATTTCCGGCCGCTGGCCCACGCCCTCGCGGATCGGGCCGCGTCCGTGCGCGCCGTCCTGCTGATCGGAGCCATGGCCCCACGCATCGGGGAGGCGTGTGATGCCGCCGGGCTCCGCATCCCCATGCTCATGTGCGGGACCCTCGACGCGGCGGTCCAACGCGCGCGCGAACTGGCCCACGCGGGAGACGCCGTGACGCTCTCTCCTGGATGCGAGAGCTTCGATCAGTTCCGCGACTATCGGGAGCGGGGAGACCGGTACCTCGCCCTCGTCTCCGCGCTGGCCCGGGAAGCGGAAGCGGGCGTCGGCGGGAGCGGGCGATGGACCTGATCCATCGCCGCGCCGCGGCCTGGGAGGTATTTCTGACCGCGCTCTTCCTGACGTGCATCGGGATCGTGATGGTCTACAGCGCCTCGTCGGTCGCGGCGCAGGCGCAGTACCATGACGGCGCGTTCTTTCTGAAGCGGCAGATCATCTACGCCGTGATCGGCCTCGCCACGATGTCCGTGGCCTGGAAAATCCACTACGCCAAACTGCGCCGGTGGACGGTGCCGCTGCTGGCCGTCACCATCCTCGCGGTGATCGTCGTCCTGTTTCCTCACATCGGCCGGGTCGCAGGCGGCGCGCGCCGCTGGCTGCCGCTCGGAGGAGTGTTTAACTTCCAACCGGCCGAACTCGCGAAGCTGGGGATGATTCTGTATCTGAGCAACTTCCTCGCCAACCGCGGCACACGGGTTCGCGAGTTCGCCGCCGGGTTGCTGCCGCCGGTGATCGTCTTCCTCGTCCTGGCCGCGGCGATCCTGAGGCAGCCGGATCTCGGATCGGTCCTGATCCTTGCGATGGTCACCGGGGTGATGTTGTTTGTCGGCGGCGCGCGTATCGAGCATCTGCTCGCGCTCGGGTGCGCCGCGGTTCCCGTGGTGTTCGCGCTGGTGATGCGCGAAGGATACCGGAGCAGCCGGCTCCTCGCGTTTCTCGACCCCTGGAAGGACCCGCGCGGCACCGGCTTCCATATTATTCAGTCGCTCCTGGCGTTGGGATCGGGCGGCCTCACCGGGCTCGGGCTCGGCCACAGCACGCAGAAGTTCTTCTATCTTCCGGAACGGCACACCGACTTCATCTTCGCGATCATCGGCGAAGAGTTGGGGCTGGTGGGGGCCGCCGGGGTGATTGTCCTGTTCATCCTGCTGGCCGTCTGGGGGTTTCGGATCTCATCCCGCCTGCCCGACCGCTACGGGATCCTGCTGACCACGGGGCTCACCTCGATGCTCGTCGGACAGGCCGCGCTCAATATCGGGGTCGTCTCGGGGACGGTGCCCGTCACGGGCGTGCCGCTGCCGTTCATCTCGTTCGGTGGGTCGTCGCTTGTGTTCAGCTATCTGGCCATCGGCATCCTCCTCAACCTGTCCCAGTACGCGCATCCTGCCGACGGGGTCGTTGCCTCCGCTTCATCGCGAGGACCCACGCGGGACGCCGCGCGGGGACGCGCATGAACATCCTGCTCGCGGGCGGCGGGACGGGCGGCCACGTGTACCCGGGGCTCGCGATCGCGGAAGCCCTGCGCCGCCGCGATTCGAGCGCGCGTGTCCTGTTTGTGGGCAGCCGCGCGGGCATGGAAGCCTCGCTCGTTCCCGCCTCCGGCGTCCCGTTCGTGGGGCTGGCCGTCCGGCCTCCGCGCAGCCGGGCTCCGTGGCGGTTGGTCGTGTCTGCGGCGAGCGTCGGCGTCGGCCTCGCGCAGGCGTTCTGCGTGGTCGCGCGCTTCCGGCCCGACGTGGTGATTGCGACCGGTGGAGTCGCCGCCGTGCCCTCCGTGATCGCCGCCGCCGTCACGAACGTGCCGGTCGTCGTCCTTGAGGGAAACGCCCTCCCCGGACGGACGAACCGCACGCTGGCGCGGTACAGCCGCGTCATCGCCGTCTCCTCCGA
>DASSXJ010000311.1 GCA_035703895.1 bacterium
AACGAGATGAGCGACAATCCCGGCGGCGGGGCTCCCGGAGACGGGACCCATCTGCTGCGTGCCATGGTTGAAGCGGGTCTGACCGATAGCGCGTTCGGCACCATGTACGACCCTGAGGCCGCCGATGCAGCACACAATGCGGGCGTCGGCGCGACGTTGCGGGTGCGTCTGGGCGGCAAGCACGACCGCCTGCACGGTGATCCACTGGATCTTACGGTCTACGTCAAGAGTCTGACCGATGGACAGTTCAAGCTATCCACGCCGATGGGACAGGGGGCTCCGATGAACCTCGGCAAGATGGCACGGCTTGTGTGTGGCGGTATCGATATCGTCGTCGCGAGCAAGCGCACGCAGGTACTCGACCCCGAGCCGTTCCTGCTGCATGGTATCGACGTGGGCCGGTGCCGGATCGTCGGGGTGAAGTCGAGCGCGCACTTCCGGGCCGGATTCTCCGCAATCGCGAAACATATCGTCACAGCCGACCCACCGGGCATCACCACCTCGAATCTATCGAGCCTGCCGTATCGCCGACTGCGTAGGCCGATCTATCCGCTCGACGAGGAGACGATTTATAAGCCTGGCGGAATGGCTTGAGAAGCGGATCCATCACCCTGCCCCGGCCCGCCTGAGGACGGTCGACATCTTACGATCTGCCTTGGCCGTGGCGTGTGCCTGTTTCGGGCCCAGCGCGTATCAAGCGAAGTTGGTGAAGCCGACTACGGGCAAACGGGGGGAGATTGGTAAGGACCGTTCGTGGCGCCACCGCCTCGCGGTGGGACGAAACGTTGATGACTAAATCGACGTCCGCACCTCTTCATAGATCCGGAGAGGAGATGCGCCCCTCCGTGCGTAAGACAATAAGGAAAGCGTATGCTCCACTGGAACAATATGTCGGAGGCGACAGATGGACTGGATCGAAAGGTTCCTCCATATAAGCCCTGATGCGGGCAGCGGCTCATTGGAGCTAAGCATCGTAATCGGTGCGTTGATCGGCCTCACAATGATCTTGGTGGGAGTCGCTAAGGTAGTCCCGACCGTGCACTCGTGGTTCAATCGTGCACGCCAGCGTCAGTCTGACATGGTCACCCCGGAGCGAACGCAATAGCCCGACCGGAGTCGGACTCTACCGGTCTCCGTTTTGGTTCGCAGGACCGTACTTTGCGACCGATTCCTCAGCGATTCCGGCGTCGCCTAGATAGCGCCACCATCGATCGATGAATCGGCCAGCGTCCGGTCGAGCGCGTTCGAGGTGTCACGCATCAATACCAGATCAAGACCCTCCGCGGTTAGATCACCACACGCGGGATGACAGATAATCATAGTCCCTCATCATGAAGGTGACGCGTCGAAACATTTCGTCTCCTTTCCCGCGGAGAGGACGCCGACTCTTGGAAGCTGCGTAGTCTTATTGAGAGTCGCCGACTGATCTGGGCGTCGTACTCTGTCGTGCATTCCCGCTCGAGAAACCCGTCCGGGGCACCATACCCAATTCGCGCATGATGAAGGCGGTCAAATCAATCGCCACCTCCCCAGAATCGGGACCGTTCTCTCCAGAGATGGCGCCAGTTTCCCCATGCCAAAACAGTTTGTAGCATCGATACAGGATAGGCGCATCTGACGACGTGACAAAGCGCATTGCGGCGACCATCTTGCGGCATTGCCCCGACCACCCAACCTCCGACGCTAAGCATGCAAAAAACGTGGCCGGATAGGCTTCACCCTCCCGGAGGTTTTGGTAAGGAGACCACTCCGCCATGGCACGGGCCGTCTCCGGGTCGGTCGCATCTCCCCACTCGCCCAGCGCCGCCGGAAAGCGCTCGCGAAGCCGAAAAAAGTCGGTAAGTCCGCCAATGCCGGCAACAGCCCGGAACAGATCCGGCCGGCGTGCCAGGGTTATCGCGGTGAGCATCCCTCCTCCGCTAAAGCCCACGATGGCGAGTTGGTCCTTTGACGCTATTCCCTTCTTGATGAGGAATTCGGCAGCGGCGACAAAGTCTAGCGAGCTCTGCCCCTTGTTCTTTCCGCGGCCTCGCTCCCACCACTCCGTGCCAAATACACCATCCCCACGGAGCGTGGCCCAGGCGTAGACGCCTCCTGCGTCGAGAAACGGCAAGTACCATGCCGGTGGGTCGAAGTAAGAAAAATTCAAATTGCCATACCCGGACAAGAGTACAGGATGCGGCTCGGATAAGTCTAAGTCAGGACGGTAGACAAGCCGGATCGGGATTCGCGCGCCGTCCGTGCTCGTGCATTCCACGACTCGTCGATTCAGCGGCCCGAGATCGGCAACGGGAGCAGGCGTCCGCTCAACCGTACGATTGGTCAGGTTAAACTGATAGAAGGAGGGAAGAGAGGTAAAGGTGCCGTGCATGAAGGAAAATCCGCCTGCGCAGGGAGTGATCGCTCTGTGACTGACATAGAAACCTCCCCCGCTGGCCCCTGAGATGCCCCCAGGGGGCAGCGGCACCGTTCCGTCGGGTGTACCATCGACGCGAAAGAGAACCAGCTCGTAGCCAAAGTCGTCGAGGAACCCAATGACGAGCCGGTCTTGCACCCGGGAGAGGAAGCCGATCACGCGATTTCCTGGCGGGATCATCTCGGTCCAGGTGGAATGATCGGACGCTGTGGTTAATGGAATGCGCACCACACGCCCTTTCGGTGCGCCCTCGGTAGTAATTGCGACGTAGGAATCGTCGACAAAGACCCCCTGGCATCTTCCCGCAACGTCTTTCAAGAACGGGCGCCAACCGCCGGAACGCAGATCCTTGATGTAGCGTGCGCTCGGAAGTGGCTGGCCTATCGTCAAACTCCCCAGCAGTGCTGCGATGTATCGCCCGTCGTCAGAGATCTGAAGTGCGCCGGCACGGGCAGCGAGGTCAGCGGCACTCGGGGGCGGGTCACCGATGCGGTGACAAAAGATCCCGGGTCCGCTCTGTGTTCCGGCGGGGCCGTAGCCAATGTAATAGAAGGTTCTTGAGTCAGGAAGCCAGACATCGCGCCGCTGATTCGTCGGCGACACGAGATGGGCATTCAGGCGATCAACTAGGAGATGCTTCCTCTCAACGTCGATGAAGCGGAGGGCCTGGGGTTTGTTCTCCACCGTGGCCGATCGGGTCTCCGGCCCAAATTCGTTGATGAGGTATATCGCCACCAGAGATCCGTCGGGCGAAGGCACAAATCCGCGCAGAGCCTTGGGTTCGTCCTTTCCCAGTTGGTCCGGATCGTAGATCAACTGGCCTGGGCCAAACGGGGTGTCCGAAATCCTCAACTGCGGGTACGCTTTTCGACGGGGGACAACCGATACCCATCGGTTGCCGGACGGCACGGGGCCGCTCCAGCTCAGCGAGTGGTAAAGAAAGCCTGTCGAGTCCTGTTGCTTGCGGATCTCTTGGTAGTGAGGCCAGTCCTCTAAGTATCGACGCGCCAGTGCGTCTTCCGCCGTGCTCCATGCAAGTGCCTCGGGTGTATCGTCCTCGAGCCAGTCGTAGGGGTCTTCATACGTTATGCCGCCGACAGTCCGGCGCACGACTTCGCGGCGGGCCGCCGTATATCGCAGATTTCGGCCGTTCATTCGCTCTCCTCTCCTGGCTGCCGCAGGCACCTGAATGCGTCGGGATTGACGAGATTCTGCGGTCGCTTGCCCGACATGCCGGCAATAACGTCCTGCGCCGCGACCAATGACCGTTGAGCACGGAGCCGCCTGGAGGCGCTGTGGCAGTGCGCGCCTAGGACGACATTTGATAACTCCATGAGTCCGGGATGAACCCTTGGTTCGCCCTCGTAAACGTCAATCGCTGCGGCGGCGATGTGTCGGGCGCGCAACGCGTCGACCAGTGCGCCTTCGTCGACGCCGCCGGTCGATGTGTTCACCAAGATCGCGGTGGGCTTCATTCGACGCAGTTGAGAGGTGGAGATCAAATGTGCGGTCTCAGCGCGCGGCGTGGCAAGCACGCATACAAAGTCGGAGTCCGCGAGAAGTTCATCGAGCGCTACCATCGTTATTGCGGTCTCTCCGCCTGTGCCATCCGCGATGCCGTCGCACTGCGGATCATGGCACAGAATACGCATGCGGAAGCCCCCCGCCCGTTCCGCGATGGCCCGTCCAACATTACCGAGCCCAATGAGCCCGAGCGTAGATCTATATATGTCCTCTCCGAGGAAGCCATCCAGCCGCCAACCCTGGAAGTGACCGCTCCTGACGAACCGATCGGCTTCCAGTATCCGGCGGGCAGCCGCGATCATCAGGCCGAAAACGAAGTCCGCGACCGCGTGAGTGGAATCGTCCGGCGTGTTGGAAACCATCACGTGGTGCCGGGTGGCCGCCTCGACATCGATATTTGCGTAGTGGGCGCCCACGTTCGTCACGATCTGCAAGCCGGGCAGTGAAAGCACGACAGAGCCTATGGGGTCCATCGTCTGACTCACGATTCCCCTGCACCCCGCGGCGAGGGTCCTTATCGACTCCTGCTTCAGTGGCAGGTCGTGGGGGTAGGAGACGATTTCGCACGCCTCGGCCAGGACTCGTAAGCCCGCTTCAAGGATTGGATGCATAAGCAGTACGCGCGGCCGATTCGCCGCATCCGGGTCATGCCTGACAGTCGTCACCGCCGGGGCTCCGCGGCTAGGTATCCACCATCGACAGGCAGCATGATTCCAGTGATCCAGCGCGCCTCGTCGCTTCCGAGAAAGACCGCGGCATACCCGACATCCCACGGTGTTCCTTCGGTTTGAAGCAATGACCGGAGACGACGCGCTTCTCTTTTCGCATCATCGAGGCCCTGGGCTACTGCCATCGGAGTGTACACATGCCCCGGTACAATACAATTGACTCGAATGCCGTCGGGTCCATGTTGGAATGCCATCGCTCGGGTCATGTTGATGATGGCGCCCTTCGCTGTTCCGTACGCCAACATCGGCGTTCCGCCTCGCAATCCCATTATTGATGAAAGATTGATGACGGCACCGCCTCCAATGCGAACCATCTCCGGGATCGCGTGCCGCGCCATGAGCAGAACGGACTTGACATTGATGGCCATCGTGCGATCCCATTCGTCTAGGACCACGTCGGTTGCGGACCCGATTGGGCCGGCCACACCCACGCTGTTGACAAGAACATCGATTCGGCCCCACGTTTCGAGGACCCGGCGTACCGCATCTCGGCAATCCGCATCAACCGTCACGTCTGCCTGCACAACCAGCAGCTCACCCGGATTCCGCCCTTCGTCGACAATCATTTTTTTGGTCAACTCGGCTTCGTCAGGCTTCAGATCGACGAGCGCCACCCGCGCCCCGGAACGAGCATACAAAATTGATATGGCTCGTCCGATACTTATTCCGGGACCGCTGGAGCCTGCCCCCGAGATGAGTGCCACCTTGCCAAACAACCTGGCTTGAGCGGTGGGTGGGTTCTGAGGGCCGTCCGGGTTCATTGGATGCGCACGACTGCAGGCGTCATTGTGTTCCCGGTCTTTGGGGTTGAGAGCCAGCGATTGATTCCACCCAGTGCAGGTGCAGCCTGACCGCGTCGGCAAACAATGAGGGGTTTTCGAGGGGTAACATATGGGGCCCAGCCAGGACCTCCATTCGGCGAGGGGCATGGAGAGCGTCAAACACCTCTAAGACATGTCCCATCGGCGCCGCCGCGTCGTGCCGCCCTGCAAGCATCGTGACCGGACAACGAATCATGCCAATCTCTTCTCGCACGGCATGAGCCGCCATCGCTCTCCACCACATGGCAAATGCCCGTGCGTCATCGCTGAGCAAGCGACGCCGAGCGTACGTCACACCGGGATGCTCGGGATTGGCAAGGGCCGCGGGCGTAAACCAGCGCTCGAGTGTCGAATTCAGGACGCCGGCCATTCCCGCACGGTCGACACTTGTTGCCCGCTCGCGGAGTCTTTGACTTCGCTCGGGACTGTCGAGCACACTCGTACACGCGACCATCAGTGACCGTATGCGCTTCGGGTCCCGCAACGCCATGCGCACGGCCAGGGTGCCGCCCATTGAAACACCGACGACGTCGGCGGCGCCGTCGACCCTTTCGAGCACCTCGTCCGCGACACGCTCGATCGTGAGCTCGTCTCCACGAAGGGGGTTATGACCGTGGCCGGGAAGATCGGGCTTCGTGGCTTGAAGCTCAATGAACTGCCAACATTCGCTGTCCAGACCGAGTGGGTGAAGCAACAGCAGTGTCATCGGCGCGCCTCGGTCGCGGCGGCCGGAGCCGGTGGTTGCCGAAGGCCTAGATCAACGAGAAACTTACCATCTCGGATCCGCTCCTTCCCGTCGACATAGACTGTTGGTTTGAGCACGATTCCGTCCATATGAATCTTGCTTCGGAGAGTTCCTCCGACGTCGATGTTGGTGCCTAGCCCAAAATGGATAGAGCCGAAGATGTTCTTGTCCTCGCGTTGATTCCCGGTGACGCGGGCGACGGGATTGAGTCCGATCGACGCCTCCGTGGGAAAACAGTAGGCGTTGTCATCACCATACCGGGCGAGGTACGTCTCCAACTCACTGGCCTCTGCGCCACCTGTGATTCGAGTAATGCGTCCATCCCGAACCTCTAGTTCGATGGGAGACGCAAGCCGCCCAAACCGGTGCATCGTCAGATCGATCACCGCGACGCCATTTGCGCTCCCCTCGACCGGCGGGATGTTGAATTCGCCGGTCGGATAGACGCATGCGAACAAGCTTGTTTTACGGCCTTCCTCCGCTCTTCGATATGCGCGAAGCGGATCGCGATTGCCACGGGGTTCTGGTGGGACGTATACGCGGTCCTCAACGCTGTACGTCAGATCGGTCCCAAACCCGGACGTGACGCGAACGCTCTTGGCAGCACCGCCGAACACCAAGGAGGCCACCCGGAACTTCAAGCGTGCGATTTCCGAATAGTCCGCTGTGACTGCACCGGTTTGGAACATTTCAAGGGTCATGCCGCCGTCCATGCAAAGGCTCGGTACACCCTTTGCCATCGCCTCTGATGCGGCCTCACAATGCAACATGCCCGTCGTGGCTAGAAGCACATTCACGTCCGACTCGAGCATCGCCTTGCAAACTGTTTTGGGAGGATTGTAGTAGTCAGCGGGCCGTGGATCGAAGAGCGCAATGGTCGGCTCGGCCCCGCAATCGGCCACTATACTCATTACCGCCTGCCAGACTCGTTCATCGTGAGCTGTGTCGGTGAGCACCAAGACATTCATTCCGGACTCCACATTTGCCACGATCGGTCTCCTCAAGTACGCTAGCGACCCGGTTAGCATGTGATATCTCCTCGCCGTCCGACATATTTACGACTCCTGAGGCCTCTCCGATCTCCTGCTCACTCTCAGTTTGACCAGCGCCTTTCTGAGCCTACGGTAAGTAGCTTGGGATCAAACGCATCCCGGAGCGCATTCCCTAGAATCGCTGCGGCGAGCACAGTGACGAAAATCAAGACACCGGGGGCCAAGACTAGTGTCCACGAGTACGCAAAATAGCTTTGGGCATTCTGAAGCATGTTGCCCCAACTGGGCGTCGGGGGAGCGATGCCCAATCCGAGAAAATCAAGCGCGGCTTCAATCAAAATCGCCTGCCCGAATCCGAGACCCGTAGCCACGAGTAGAGTTGGCAGAACGTGCGGAAGGACATGCTTAAATATCATCCTGAATCGAGTGGCCCCTAGCGAAACAGCTGCCGCGACAAATTCGCTGTGGCGTACGATCAGCGCTTCCCCCCGTACTAACCGTGCCACGTTTGCCCAACCGACAAACGCAATGATGAGCGAGAGTGTAAGTACATTTGGTCTGAAGAGAATCGACATAAAGATGAACACGTATATTGCGGGCAGCCCCTTGAGAAGATCGACCACGCGCATCAATGCATCGTCCACGATGCCACCGTAGAATCCCCCGATCACGCCTACACCGGTACCGACGATACCCGCAATGAGGACACTAAGGAGTCCGACGCCGACGGAGACCTGAGCGCCGTAGAGTAACCGTATAAAGGTGTCTCGCCCCAGCTCGTCCGTACCCAGGATGTGGCGGCCGCCAGGCGCCGCGAAGGTGTTGTCGAGATTCTGTTTGACGGGATCAAAGCGGAGGATGTGACTACCGATGAGCGGCGCCGTCAAGGCGATCCCGATACACCACAGAATTACCACGCCTGCGATCATCCCAATCGGATCGCGGGCTAGGTGCTCGAGTGTCATCCGCCAGTAACCGCGTGTGGTCTCCGGCCCATATTGGTTAGCCCCTCGAATGTCGCGCTCACCCACCGTGGTGTCCAATCCTGTTCTTCCTCTAGTACCGCAGTCGAGGATCGGCCGAGGCGTACAGAATGTCCGCGAGCAGGTTGCCGCCGATGGCCAAGAGAGCCATGAAGGTCGTCAGTCCGAGAACCGCCGTGTAGTCTGTCTGCACCGCGCGCTGATACAGGAGCTGGCCCATGCCTCCCCAACTGAAAACGACTTCTATGATGAGAGACCCGCTGAATAACGCCGGTGCTTCGAGACCGACCAGGGTAATCAATGGGATCATCGCATTGCGAAGCACATGAATATAGAGCACACGAGTTTCTGCCATGCCCTTCGCGCGGGCGGTCCGAATGTAGTCGTGTCCGAGCACTTCAAGCACGCTCGACCTAACGAACCGAGACCAAATCGCGATGTACCCGAACGCGACTGCCAGGGCGGGCAAGATCAAGTGCACGATCCGATCCGGGATATCACCGCCACCCTGTCCGGCTTTTGCAATACCGCCCGACGGAAGCGCGGGCAAACCCAGATCGTGCGGTTTAACCGCGAACACGAGGATCAGGAGGAGCCCCAGCCAAAACGCGGGGATTGCATAGCCCGTCACCGACAGAGAAGTGAGGAGATGGTCGAGGGGCCTACCTCGCCGGACCGCCGCCGCGATGCCGGTGGGTACTGCGACACACAAAGAGACAGCGGTGGCAGTTAGCGTCAACAGCAGCGTGGCCGGGAGCCGGCTCTGAATCAAGGTAAGCACCGGGATACCGTCGGTCATCGATCGCCCAAAGTCACCATGGGCAAGGCCAAACAGCCACGTCCCATACTGCACATAGAGCGGTCGGTCCAACCCCAGGTACGATTTGAGTTGCTCGACCTGCGCCCCGGTCAGGTTCGGATTCAAATCGAGGCCGGGTATGTAACTACCCGCGGCAACATGCATGATGAGGAATGTTATCGTGGTCGCCGCGATGAATGTTGGTAACGAGACTGCGATCCTGCGCAGCATATATCGGCCTAGCATCGTGTCATCGAACCTGCAGTCGGATGCCGGAAACGATCTCGCGTGCCTGCGTCGCCCGGGTCACTTCGTACCCGCCAGCCAAACGTCCTTAATCCACGGCCGATTGTTCGTCGTGTTGTAAGGCCCGACGTTCCAGCCGACCACGCGTTTGTTAATCCCCCAAACGCCCTTCTGGTAGACTAATGGCGCCGCCGGCAAATCGTCGCTCAGCAAGTCTTGCACTCGTGCGTAGATCTCCTTGCGCACCGACGGGCTCGTGGTGGCAGCCGCCTGATCGATCAATTTATCGACCTCCGGATTGCTGTAGTGCATCCCGTTGAGCCCTCCTGTAACCGTGCCCGAGGTCGTGAAGAAGCCTCCGAGCAGCTCGTCCGGGTCTGGAGAGTTGGCCAACGCGACCCTGAGCATCACATCGAACGTTCTGATGGAGGTTAGTTGTGCCACGAGCTGAGAATTCTGTATCGGTCTTGGCGTCGCGTCAACGCCGACATCCTTCCACATGCCCTGCATGGCTACCAGAATGCTCTCGCGTACCTTGTTCCCGGCGTTTGTCAGGATCTCAAATGCCAGCTTCGTCCCTCCCTTGGCACGCACACCGTCCGCGCCTCGGACCCAGCCCGCCGCATCCAATAGCTCCTCAGCCCGATTCTTGTTGAAAGGGTACGTGTTGTGGAGATGTGAGTTATAGGCCCAACTGACCGATGGGAGCTCGCAGTCGCCCGTAACCGCCTGCTCGAAGTAGATGGTTCTCGCGATACGGACACGGTCTAAGGAGTATTGAAGCGCTTTCCGGACATTCTTATCCCCGAAGAGCTTGTAGCTCGGTTTGGTCGGATCGAGGTTGTACACATACCATGTGGCGCCGGGCAGCAAAAAACTCTTACGAACGATATTCTTTGCGCTCGCCAGGCTGACCCATGCGGTCGCATCTGGCTGCGCGACGTCCACCTCGCCCGTTCTCAACTGCTCCGCCAGGACCACCGCGTTCGGGACCAGCTTCATCACATAGCCGTCCAACAACGCCGGCCCGCGCCAGTAGCGGTCATTTCGAGCAAGCACAACTTGCTGGCCCTTATCCCATTTCACGAACTTGAAGGGACCCGAGCTGACCGTCGGCGCGCTCCAAAACGGGTGTGTGTTGAGCGCTTTTGGGCTTACGGCGCCGATCATGTGCTTTGGCTGGATTCGAATTCGTCCGTATTCTGCCAGGAATGGCGCCCACGGTTTCTTCAACCTGAACACGATGGTCGCTGGGTCCGGAGCATCGACACTTGAAAGGAACTGCTCCAGGGCCGGCCGGAACAGCGAGATAAAGTCCTTGGTTTCGGGTACAAACATCAGACGATAGGAGAACGCCACATCTTCAGCGGTAAGTGGGTGGCCGTCGCTCCACTCGATGCCACTTCGTAGCTTGAACGTATACGTCAACTGATCGGCGGACGGCTTGGGGACCTCGGAGGCAAGCGCTGGAATGAGTTCGCCGGCCGAGGTGATATCCAGCAGCCCATCGCCAAGCAAAATAATGATCCAGGTACTGACGTTGTCCAGCGTATTCAGCGAGTTGAGGGTTGTGACATCAGCGAACCCACCTTCAACCAGTTGACCGCCTTTCCGGGGTGGGCCCGCGGGTGCCTGCGCGGATAGCCGGGGGCTGTTAGGCTGTGCCGCCAAGCACTCGACGTCTCCGGCGCGGAAGGCCGCCCACACGGCTGATGCCGCGACGGCCTTGAAGAAGCGGCGGCGGGACCAGACCTGCAGGAACTGTTCGAACATCGGATAGGTTTCGTCTGAACTCATGAGCGTTCTCCTCTTATCCGGATACGGGTCGTGCAATGAGCCTTTCGGTGCCGAAGCAACGGCCGCCCAGTACAACGGTCGCTTTGTACGCTGCGTCAGACCGCGTATAGTCGAGAGCTTCCGAGGGACTGCCAAACCAGATGATTTCGACAGCGTCGCACTGCCTGGGCTCTGGCGAGTTCACAAGCAGAAGCTCGTGGCGCATGGGCGAAATCTCATCCACGATTTGTGCGTGCGCGCCCTTAAGCCGCTCGACGAGCGCTCCGGCTCCGTGCACCGGATGGCTACGGTAGAAAGTCATCAGCTTCACGGAGTCGCCGCCGATTTGCCCGGTGACCAACACGTCCCTGTGCGCGGTAACCGAGTTAAAAGCTGCCTCGTCGAGCAGACTATAGCGATCGGCGTGCAAGCCTACAGGAGCACCAGGAGCGAAAGCCGCCTCCACGGCTGCGATGCTTTCATACGTGGCCTCCGCGCAGACGTCAAACCCCGGATAGGGCAGCAGGTGACGACCGGCCTCAAGCACCGGAAAATTCTGGACGTAAGACAGGCGTCCGGGACGGCCGGCGCGACGCGAGCGGGCACCGTGTTCAGCCCACAGCTCGACGAATTCGGCCGTGGTCAATCCAGGTCGCCGGGGCGCCAGGCCAAACCGTACCACCCGGGTGGATGATTCAGAAGATCCCTGGGAGCGGGTCATGGCCGGTGCTTATTCGGGCACGGCTCTGGAGGGGACCGCCGCACGATCATCGCAGGGCGAAATCGAAGCTGACCGATCGTGATGCAAACCGCCATTCACTGTCCTCCCGGGCCATAACGTCATCGCAACGACCGACGTGGGTGAGAACCGGCGGCGCGCCGGGCGTGATGTCGTAGGCCTGAAAGTAGCACCGCCCCCTCACCGATCCATCCGCAATACCCTCGAGCAGAATCTGGCTGCACCAGTGCCGCCGGAGGACGCCGGTCCGCGCCCGCGCGGCAACGTTTGTGCGATTGCGCTCAATCACCGCCGAACGGCCGCGGCACGCAACTTTTCCCGCGATCGTTAGCGTCCCGCCCGCTGTGTAACAGGCGCCAAACGCCTCGGGCTGGCCGTCATCCGCGGCCGCGTAGACGCGCGCGTACAGGGCGAGGATCGCCGCGTAATCATCGCCGGCGACCGTCATGTGCTCGCGCGGTCCAGGTTATACCAGGCGTTGGCGTTCCCACCCAAGACGCGCCGGCCCGCATCGCTGGTAGGCCCGTGCAACAGGTCGGAGGGACTCATGGTCGACCAGTGCGGATAGTTGGTCGCGAACAGCAAGAGCTCGGTGGCATCTGTCATGTCAGTCCATTCCGCGACTGTGGCCGGATCCCCGGGGATTTCAAATCGCGACGTGCAAAACCGGACGTGCGTTCGCAGGTACTTGCTCGGCATCTGGGTGACCCAGGGTGTTTCGGACCGCGAGTACAGCCAGTCCATATCCATTCGCCACATGAGCGGCATGAGCAGATCGTGTCCGCCGTCGGCGAAGACAAACTTGACGTCCGGCAGGCGCCCAAAAACGCCTTCCGCGATAAGACTGGCCAGATGATAGATGAAATTGAGAGGATACATCACGCTGTATTCGATGTAGTGAAGGGGATAGCCAATCGCGGTTGGTTTGAAATCGACGCCGGCCCCCCCATCGGTGTGAATGGCCACCGGCAACCGATGGCGCGCGGCGGCCTCCCAGACCTTGAAGTACTGCCGCTGACCGTACGGCTGATGGGACTCCAGCGGGATCGCGATTTGGATCATCCGCGGGTGCTGCGCCCAGCGCTCGATCTCGCGGACCGCGCCGCCGGCATCTTCGGGATTCACCCGTATGGAACCGAAGTAGCGGCCCCCGGCGTTCCACTCTCCCAGCCAGGTCGCGGCGAGCCAGTCGTTGGTCGCCGCGCAGATGACCGTGTTCATCTCCGTATCCGGGAGAAGACCGCGCGTCAGCGGCAGCAGGATGGCGGCGTCGGCGCCGCAGGCCGCCAAATGGGCGGCGAGAAGGTCCGGGTCCGAGCCTGGCAGCCCGCCGCCGGACCGCGAATCCTCGCGGTACTCGCCGTACGGCGGAATCCCGGTCGGCGCGGGGTACAGATACCGGTGCGGCGGCGGGAACACCCGGCTCCGCCAGGGCTCTTCCATGTACTCCCGCAGCTCGTCGCTGCGGCGTACGATCGGATGGACCGCCGCATCCACGACGTCGAGACGGACCTGCGTCTGCGGGCTCATGCGCCTTCGATCACCACGAATCCGTCTTTGACCTTCACGGGATACGACCGCACGGCCATCGCCGGAAGGGCGATGGAGCGGCCCGTGGCGATCTCGAACTCGATCCCATGCCACGGACAGCGGACAAACTGTCCCGCTCGAGACCACGTGATTTCGTACGGCGCGGTCCCGGCTTCGACCAGCCCCGTGACGCGTCCCAGGCAGAGCGGCCCGCCCCGGTGGGGACAATAGTTGAGCAGTCCGTAGTACTGACCGTCGACGTTGAACACCCCGATCCCGAATTTGCCTAACGGCACAATCTTGACCGTGCCCGGAGGCAATTCCTCAACGCGGCACACCGCTCGGCTTGATGCGTCAGCCATTCAGGGGCGACCCATCCAAGCTGTCGCGGGCCCGCGTGCGCGGAAGGCGGTAGAGCTCGATGGCGTTGTCTCGCAGAATAGAGTTCCGCATCGCCTGCGGGAGCCGGGCGGCCGTCCATTCCGGAACGTCCATGTCATAGTGAGGATAATCGGTGGCGAGCAATAGCAGACGTTCGGCGTCCATCCACGTCATCATCCGCTGCATGGACTTAAGGTGAAACCCCTCTTCGAGGGGCTGCGTGGTCAACCGGACATGTTCCCGGATGTACTCGGAAGGCCGGCGTTTCACATCGGGGACTTCTGGCCCGAGCGCGTTCCAGTACTGGTCGAGCCGCCAGAGGAACGGGGGCAGCCAGCTGAAGCCGCCTTCGACGCACACAACCCGCAACTCAGGAAACTTTTGGAATGCCCCGTCGAAGACAAAGCTGTTCAGGTGGCCCATGTACAGAAGGGGATGTTGGGCGAACGTTTCAATCCAATACGACGGAAACCCGACAGGCGTGAGGGCGCGCATCCCGGGCTGCTTGATGATGTGGAGTGCGATCGGAAGTCCGTGGCGGGCCGCCGTCTCGAGGATCGGATGAAACTGTGGCTGACCGTACGGCGCGGGCGATTCGGGAAACATGGAGACCTGAACCATAAAGGGATGGCCGGCCCACTTCTCGATTTCCCGGATAGCCCCCTCAGGATCAAACGGGCAGACCCGGATTGAGCCCCGATAACGTCCGTGCCAATTGAATTTTGAAAGCCATGTGTCGGCCTGCCAGTTGTTACAAGTCGCGCACATCGCCGTCTCAAATGCCGGATCACTAATTTTCAGGCGGGGGAAAAGCGGGATAAGGATCGCGTAGTCTACGCCGAGTTCCTGGATAAGCTGCTTATCCATCAGAGCCGGATCCGATCCTTCTGGGCCGCCGTGAGCCGGGAGCGCGTCCACCCGTGTCGCTGTAGACGGCATGTAGATGCGTGCCCCGCCGCTTTCGACCTCCGCGGGGTACCGACGGAAGTACCTGCTTCGCCAGGGCTCGGGGACGTAGTCCACCAACCCCTCGATCGTCGAGCTCGGGTGAACGTCACAATCAACTATTTTGACCTCAAGTTGACGGCCCGCTGCCATATCTTTCTTTTGCGACTGCTCAGCCACGTAGGTCATTTGGGCTCGCCTCTTGCACCTGACTCATATGGAACAGGCGCAATCGATAGAAACTATTGGATCCACGGATCCAAACTCCTGCTGCGGCGGGTCCTTCATTCCGTGCTACCGGCGTCGGTCGCGGGGCCCTATCTTGACGAAGGTGGGCTATTGACGCGCGGCGACCTTCAGAAGACCCGTCTCTCGGCCTCCGTTCGGCCGGCCGGCAAAGTATTCTTTGGCGGCGCGCGCAATATGAGTGTGCATCGTCTGACCGGCTGCTTTGGCATCATGCTGCTTCAGGGCTTTGACGATCGCCTCGTGCTCCGCCACAGACCGGCGGGCTCGTCCCGGGATAAACAGCGGCGTAAACACGGTTCGGCCGACCCACAACTGTTCAAGAAACCGCAAGAGCGTCGGCATGTGCGAGGACTCCCACACGACACGGTGAAACCGTTCGTTTAAATCGGTGACTTTGGACAGGTTGTCTTTGCCGGTTGAGATGGCCCGCATGGCTCTGGTCAGGTCCTCCAACTTGTCGATCTGCGCCGGCCGGATAAGCCGCGCAGCAGAACGAGCGGCTTCAGACTCCAAGAGTGAACGCAGACGATAATTCTCTTCAGCCGCCTCAGCACTAAACGTCTGGACAGCCATCCAGCGCTGGGGCAATTGGACGACCAGTCCTTCAGCCTGAAGGCGTCGAAGCGCTTCCCGCACAGGCTGACGGCTCACCTGGAGTTCGGTGGCAAGCCTGTCCTGTTGTAACCGTTCACCCGGACGGAACTTGCCGCCCAGGATTGCTTCTCGGATGGTGCGGGTCACCAGGTCGTTAATGGAGGTCAGGGCGTCCGACCGTAGCGGTGGCAGCGTTATCGTTCGGGTATTGTCGGCCATTCGGCCTCCTTGGCGTCAACGATGGTCCGGAACAGGTTTGTCTTGGCTCGTCCCGTTACCTTGTCGTGGCGAAAAAGAGGATGTTTGGATCCGGGGATCCAAATAACCGTCTCTATCATACAGCGCATGCGGTTGAGCTTCAACCATCAGCGTACGTCTTCTCGTTCCGCAGCAGGCGAGTCGTTCGCGGGTGGGGATTGCTGAGGTGCATCTCCACGTGACTGAATGGTACGAGCTTCATGACTACGACGTTGTGGTCATCGGCGCGGGGGGCGCAGGCCTGCGCGCCGCGATTGCGGCCGCCGAGGGCGGCGTAACGGTCGGCGTCATCTGCAAGTCCCTGCTCGGCAAAGCGCACACCGTGATGGCTGAAGGCGGCATCGCCGCCGCGCTCGGCACTGTGGATCCCGCGGACACATGGCAAGTCCACTTTGCGGACACGATGCGTGCGGGCCAGGGGATTAACGATTGCAGGATGGTCGCGCTTCTGGCCCGCGAAGCCCCGGATCGCATCTATGAGCTCGAACGATGGGGCGGGGTGTTCGACCGGACTCGGGACGGACGAATCTTGCAGCGCTGGCTCGGGGCCCACACGTACCGGAGGCTCTGCCACGTCGGCGACCGAACCGGCCTCGAAATCATTCGTACGCTGCAAGACAAGGCCGTCCACAGCGGGGTCGACGTGCATATGGAGGTCACGCTTACCCGTCTGCTTACCGACGGCGAACAGATCGCCGGCGCCTTCGGGTACCGGCGCGCGGACGGGCGGTATGTCGTGTTCAAGGCCAAGGCCGTTATTCTTGCCACGGGAGGGTGGGGAAAGGTTTTCAAGGTTACCAGTAATTCCTGGGAGTGCACGGGGGACGGTTGCGCGATGGCGTACGACGCCGGGGCGGAACTGGTGGACATGGAGATGGTGCAGTTCCATCCGACGGGCATGGTTTGGCCGCCAGGCGTCCGCGGCATCCTTGTCACAGAGGCGGTCCGGGGCGAGGGGGGTATCCTTCTGAACGCCCGTGGAGAGCGCTTCATGGAGCGGTACGACCCGAAGAAGATGGAGCTTTCGAGCCGCGACGTCGTCGCGCGGTCTATTTATCAGGAAGTACAGGCCGGGCGGGGCACGCCACACGGCGGCGCCTACCTGGATATCAGTCACCGCGACGCCGAGTTTATCAAGAAGAAGCTACCGAGCATGTACGAGCAGTTTCTGAAGCTGGCGGACATCGACATCACGAAGATCCCGATGGAGGTCGCGCCGACCGTCCATTACGTCATGGGGGGCGTGTGGGTGGAGGCGGGCACCGGCGCGACGACTGTGCCCGGTCTCTATGCCGCCGGCGAGGTCGCAGCGGGCGTGCACGGCGCGAATCGGATGGGTGGCAATTCCCTGGCCGATCTCCTCGTGTTCGGGAAGCGGACGGGCGAGCATGCCGCCCAGTATGCAGAGAGCCTTAGGATCGTACCCGCGGTGGATGATCGCCAGGCGGCGGAGGAGCGCAGGGTGCTCCAGGCGCCATTCGAGAGGGACCGCGGCGAGAACCCGTATGAACTCCATGAGCAACTGCAGGACGTCATGGGCGAGGACGCCGGGATCGCGCGCACTGGCTCGACGCTCGCCCGCGGCCTCGAAAAGATCCTCGCACTCCAGGAACGAACGGAGCGGCTCTATGCCGGGGGATCGATGTTATACAACCCCGGCTGGCACCAATGCCGCGATGTGCGATTCATGCTCACGCTGTGTGAGGCGATCTTGCGCTCGGGCATCGCGCGCACAGAGAGTCGCGGCGCGCACTGGAGATTGGACTACCCCGACCAGGACGCGGAGTGGGGACGCAAGAACGTGGTCGTCAAACGTGAGGAGGGACAGATGCAGGTGACAACGCGACCGGTTCCCCAGATGCCGCCGGAACTGGTGCGACTCGAGGAGATGCAAGTGTAGGAACATGTCGATGCCCCTCTCTGCTGGACCTCTCGCGGGCCTCACGGTGCTCGATCTCTCGACGATTGTCTCGGGAGGTACTGCGACCTCCATGCTTGCCGACTTCGGTGCGGAAGTGCTGAAGATCGAACACCCTCGCCAAGGCGATCCGCTCCGGTCCTGGGGACCATTTATGGCGGGACAGTCGGTCTGGTGGAAGGTCATGTCCCGAAACAAGAAGTCGGTCACGCTGAACCTCAGCCTCCCGAAGGGACAACGGCTCCTTGCCGATCTCGCCCGGCGCGCCGACGTTTTGGTGGAGAACTTCCGACCTGGCACCCTGGAGAAATGGGAGCTCGGCCCCGATCGTCTCATGGAGATCAACCCGAGGCTCGTGATCCTCCGCATCTCCGGGTTCGGCCAGACCGGCCCGTACAGTCACCGGCCGGGGTTCGGGACCGTTGCGGAGGCAATGAGCGGGCTTGTGGCGATCAGCGGGTTTCCGGAGTCATCTCCGCTCGTACCGCCAATCCCCCTGGCCGACCAGGTCTCCGGGCTTGTCGGCGCGATGGCCGTGCTCATGGCCATTCATCATCGCGGGCGCTCCGCCCGCGGCCAGGTCATCGACGTCAGTCTCTACGAGCCCCTGTTTCGGCTCCTCATCCCGTATGTGACCCAGTACGCCGCTCTCGGAATTCAAGCACAGCGCACCGGCAACCAGTTCCCGCACGCCGCGCCTCGCGACCTCTACCGGGCCCGCGACGGCGGTTGGGTCGCGCTCTCCGCCACCAGCCAACGAGTCTTCGAGCGCTTGGCCCGAGCAATCGGACGGCCGGAGCTTGTTGCGGATCCTCGCTTCAGAGATAATGCGGCCCGCGTCGAGCACCGGGAACCACTTGATGCGATCCTGGCCCAGTGGATGGCGGCGCGAACGCAGGACGAGATCCTCGCACAGCTGGAGGAAAGCGGCGCCGTAGCCGGTCCAGTGTACGACATTCCGCGTATCCTCCGCGATCCGCACTACGCGGCGCGAGACAATGTCATCGCCGCACCTGACCCGGAACTCGGAGACATCAGGATGGTAGGGATCATCCCCAAGTTTTCCGACACACCGGGAGGCGTTCGCGCCTCAGGGCCCCGACTGGGGCACCACAACGGCGAAATCTATCGAGAATGGCTTGGGTTGGGAGAAGAGGATCTTGAGCATCTCCGCGCCGATGGGGTCATCTGAGGGCGGCGGCCGTGATCCTATATTTACTAGTCTCGCCACGTAGGGGTCTAAGTTGTCCCCTCCCATTTTGCCGTGCTTCTATCGAAGTTTCTATAGCGGCAGGGGATGGGACCTCCCGTTCGTGAACCAGTTCCCTATCGCGGAGGTGAAGGGTAGATTGCTGATCCATCCATCTCATCTATCTCCAGGCATGATCGTGCGATTGTGAGCAACGAGTCGGCGGCAGATTTTAGGCTCGACCACGTGATCGTCTTTGTCGACAACCTTGCAGCAGCAGAACGCGCGTACGAGCACCTGGGCCTTCAGATTACATCGCACGCTGATCATCCTGGATTCGGAACGCGAAACGCCGCAACTGCCTTTGGGCTGGGATTCATTGAACTATTGACGGAGGCGCAGCCCGAAGATCTTCGCTCCAGTCGGTATGGGCGGCTATTTGTAGAGCGCCACGCACAGCGGGGAAACGGTCCCGCGGTCTTTGTGTTCAAGCCGGAACAGTACGAAGAGGTCATCGCGCGGTGTCGGGCTCGAGGCGGATTGTGCGAACATCGGCAAACTGGATACAGTCGGGGGCTCGATGGCATTGCCAGACAATGGGAAGCTGCTATGATGCCGGGGACGGAGCCCGTATATCTCGATTCTCGCCTTCCGGTGCTGGGGCGTCCCCGCACGTGGCCCGATAAAACCCCGGGCAATCATCCCATAGGCGCACTCCGGATTGATGGGATTGTTCTCGGGGTGCGGGATCTCGACGACACGGTCGAGTTGTACCGGAGGCAATTGGGGCTGGAGGCCTCACGCGTGTCTGATGCTGGCGGGGTGCGCGCGGCCCGGATCTCCCTTGGGGAAACTGGGCAGCAGGTAATCGTCGCGGCACCGGATCAGGCGGAAAGTGATCTCGCCGACCACGTCTCTCGAGTCGGTGACGGGATCTTTGCAATCGTTCTCCAGGTCGAGAGGCTGGAGCGTGCCGAACAGGAGTTGCGCCATCGCGGGATTGGGATCAATCGGATACCATGGTTGGACGATTTGCCCGTCATGGTTTCGGGGGGCGCGGCGGGGAGCCGGTTCGCGCTGACAGAGCAAAAGGTGCACGCGGGAGGGTAGGATCGCGGTGAGCAGCTGATGGCCCATCTCGCTGTGCGCCGGAGCTGGCAAGCACTGATCGTCTTGTTGTGGGCGTTGACGGCGGTCTTCTTTCTTGTTCGTTTAACGGGTGACCCCACGCTGCTCTACATTCCCGAGAACTCCACGCAAGAAGAGATCGCGCGTCTCCGCCATGCATTTGGATTCGATCGGCCGCTCTGGGAGCAATATGCTCGGTTCCTGTCCGGTGCGCTCCGTGGCGATTTTGGCGCCTCTCTCCGGTATGATCAACCGGCGCTCCCCCTGGTGCTCAATCGGTTACCGAATACCGCTGAACTGGCCCTCGCGACGCTCGTCATTATCGTTGGCGTTGGAATTCCGGTAGGGGTGCTAGCCGCCACACGGCGGAACTCCTGGTGGGATACTGGCTCTATGATCGCGGCGATGACGGGGCAGTCGTTGCCAAGTTACTGGCTCGGGATCATGCTTATCCTGCTGTTTGCAGTCAGACTCGGCTGGTTACCCGCCGCCGGGCGAGGGAATCCATTGAGCGTGATCCTGCCCGCGGTGACCCTTGCCGCGTATTCCACAGCCAGGCTTGCCCGAGTCGTCCGGTCCGAGATGCTCGAGATCTTGGGGAGAGAGTTTATTCGCACTGCCGAATCGAAGGGCCTCCGCCCGGTAATGATCCTGCGAAAGCACGCACTGCGAAACGCCCTCATCCCGGTGGTGACTCTCCTCGGTCTCGAGCTTGGGTTCCTGTTGGGAGGGGCGATCATCGTGGAGTCTGTGTTCGCGTGGCCTGGGGTCGGGAGCTTGGTGATCCAAGCGGTGAACAACCGCGATTACCCCGTGGTCCAGGCCGACGCCTTCCTCGTAGCGCTGATCTTCGTCATTGCCAACCTCCTGGTAGATCTGCTATATGGGGTACTCGATCCCCGGGTTCGTTATGGTTGATCGGGCCACGACCGCAGTCGTAAAACACCGGCGGCAGGCCCGGCCGGGCGTGCTGGCTGCCGAAGGTGTCTTAGGGCTGATTGTTCTTCTCGCGATCCTGCCAAATGCGTTTGCGCCGCACAGCGCTTTGGATCAAGACTTGGCGACCCGGCTGAGACCGCCGGCATGGTTGGCGGGTGGAAGCTGGGATCACGTCTTGGGTACCGATGCGCTCGGCCGCGATGTTTTGAGCCGTATCATCTTTGGCGCCCGGGTCTCACTCGCCGTCGGAGTCATGGCCGTCGTCGTATCCGGGGTGCTCGGCGTGGGCCTTGGTGTGATCGCGGGGTATTTCCGTGGTCACGTTGATGACCTTATCATGCGGGTGACGGAGGTTCAGTTGTCGTTTCCATTCATCCTTGCGGCCGTGGCGATCGTCTCGGTCCTGGGAGCCGGTTTGCGGAACATCATCCTGGTTCTCGGGTTGACCGGGTGGACCACGTACGCGAGGGTGGTTCGCGGAGCGGCACTCGCACTTCGCGAGCAGGAGTTTCTTGAGGCGGCCAGAGCGGTTGGCTGCTCCCACTTCCGCGTGATGCGTCGCTATATCCTCCCCAATATTATGGGTACCGTTCTTGTCTTGGGCACGTTCGCACTCGCGACGTTCGTCATCGCTGAGTCAGCCTTGAGCTACCTCGGCCTCGGGGTCCAGCCCCCAACGCCCACGTGGGGGGGGATGTTGGCCGACGGCTACCTCTACTTGAGGACGGCCTGGTGGATCACCACGTTTCCCGGGCTCGTGCTTATGCTGACCGTGCTCTCGATTAACGTCATCGGTGATTGGGCGAGAGATGTGTTTGATCCGCGCTTGCGGAACATACTGTGAATGGACTGGCGGTGTGGTGCCACACTGGCCACGAAACGAGCACGTGAGGGAGGGGAACGGTATGACAAGATCAGGAACGGTCGCTCGGTCGGCGGCGGCTGCGATGGTGGCGGCGGTGACCGCACTGTGGGCGGGGTTGGTCCCGCCGACCACGACGGCGCAGGCCGGGGCCACGGTGACCATTGCGCAGCCGGCAGATGCGATCACGATGGATCCTCAAAAACATGCGGTGGCGTTCACTGATAACGTTCTGGTGAATGTCTTCGAACCCCTGATCAGAAAGGATCCCTACTCGACCGATCCGGACAAGGCGCTGCAGCCGTGGCTTGCGGAGTCGTGGCGAGAGTTCGGTCCCAAGCGCTGGCAAATCAAGTTGCGGAAAGGCATCAAGTTCCATGACGGCGAGGAGCTCACCGCGGCCATCGTCAAGTTTAGCTTCGAGCGGCTGATCAATCCCGATACGAAGTCGCCGGCGGCGAGCTTGTTCGGGACGCTCGATCGCGTGGAAGTCGTCGATAAGTACACCGTCAACTTCGTCAACAAGGCGCCCGACCCGATCTGGCCCGCGCGGCTCGCGGGCGACCTCGATTTCGTCGTCCCGATGACTTACATACAGGACAAGGGCGACGCAAACTTTGCGCAGCACCCGGTTGGGACTGGCCCATATCGATTCGTCGAGTGGCGAAAAGGCGAGCAGGTCGTCCTGGATGCCAATCCAGATTATTGGAGAGGGGCGCCCAAGCAGATTCGTCGATTGGTCTTCAAACCGATCCCCGACGCTGCTACCCGCGTGGCCGCGCTTCAATCGGGCGCCGTGGATATCATTAATGAGCTTCCAGTTGCGCTGCTTACGACGCTCGAGCGCGACCCTCGCATATACGTGACATCGGCGGAGGGGTCCAGCGGACTGTTCTTTATCGGGGCCGACATGCGGTTCGGGGGACCGCTGGCCAATAAGAAGGTCCGGCAAGCCCTCAACTACGCCGTCAACGTGGACAGCATCATCAAGAACGTCATGCAGGGTCAGGCTGTGCGGACCCCTACGCTGGTGGGCCCATTCACGTGGGGCTACGCGGCACTCAAGCCATATCCATATGATCCCGACAAAGCGAAGCAGCTGCTCACGGAGGCAGGATTTGCCGGTGGGTTTGACGTGACGTTCAACGCGAGCCCCACTCGATGGTCGGAGGGGAAGGAAATCGTAGAGGCGATTACCGCCGATCTCAACAAGGTCGGCGTTCGCGCGAAGCTCAAGTACCAGGAATGGGCGACGTACGTGGACATGCTGTGGAGCAACAAGCCTCATGACCTGTACATCCGTACCTGGTCAACGGGAGACAAACTTGACGCCGATACGCCCATGTTCTTGATTCTCCGATCGGGAGTCGCGAGTTCTACCTACAGCAACCCTGAGGTCGACACCCTGCTCGACGCAGAACGGCGCGAGCTGCGGCCCGACGTACGGAAGAAGTTGTTCGGACAAATCCAGGAGCGCATCATGGAGGACCCACCCGCGGTCTTCCTCTTCGCTGGGAACGCGATTTACGGGGTCAACCGGCGGTTGCGTTGGAAGGCTCCTCACGACTACCGCATGTGGCTGACCGATCTCGCAGTGGTCGGGCGCTGAGGCGCGACGGCGGGGTCTCGGCGCCGCCGAGGAGGTAACGGTGCCTGTCGCCGCGGAGAGGACCCAGCCCCCAGCGGCGATGCTGCTATCCGACGAGACGCTCGATGCCCGGTTGCGGCGTCTCGCCGAATCGTCACGGGTGAGAGTCGAGCGCCTCGGACATTCGCACGAGGGCCGGCCAATCTGGGCCATCATCATTGGCATGGCCGAGACATTGGAACGGCTTCCGTACCACGAGGCTCAGAATCACCGGTTGGCAGGGCCGCGGGTCCGGTTCCGCACCCTTGAGGAATTCGAGATTGGATCGGAGGGACCGGTGCCTGGAGCCTCACAGACTAAGGTTTCGGTCCTCGTAGCCGGTGGTTCATTTGGATTTGAGGCCGCGCATGTGGAGGCCCTGGTCGAGTTGGCCGAATGCCTGGCAACGTCTTCCGAGCCCCGTGTCGAGCGCATTCTTGAACGGTTGCTGATCGTCATCATTCCGCTGATGAATCCTGATGGGCGCGCCGCCGCTATTGCGGAATGGCTGGGGTCCCCGTTGGCGGTAGGACATCAGGGCAGCGGGAACGCCTACGGGTTCCCGGTCAATCGGGACTTCTTCAACCTGTCGCAGCTGGAGACGCAAGCCGTACGGGTCGCAATCAATCGATTCCATCCCGTGGCGGCCTATGATCCGCACGAGGATATGTACCACTTGAGCCACACTCTGCCCTACGTGTGCTGGACGCCACCGTTCGCTCGACCCTACCATCCGGAGATCGATTCGAGGATCCTAGACTGCATCGGCCGCCTGGGTGGCGCGATCGCCGAGGAATGGCAGCGCCGCGGATTCAACTATCTGTACCATCCCGAGGGCGATCATGGGTTCCTATCACTCTTTCGGCTGGGAGGGCGGCTTCACTTGGATCTTTGCCTGCAGGGCGTGCCCGCGCTGATCACCGAAAGCGCTCGCAGGCCCGGGTCCCAAACCTGGGAGGATCGCATTGCCCAGAAAATGACCGCAGGCCTTGCTTTCCTTTCTGAAGTGGCAAGCCAATCCGACAGGTATCTGGCCGCCCGGTACGCCGTGAGGCGCGACCTGGAGACTCCCGATGCATTCGTACTCCCTCGGGCGGCAAACACGGAGGGTACTCTGGCGTCAGTGGTGGAACCGTTGTTGCAGCATCAGGTGCTCGTTTTTTCTGCGACCGATCCGGAAGCCGCTTATATCATCCCCACGCATCAGCCCGACGGCCGATTCGTACGCGCGCTGCTTAGCCAGGCGGCGTGGAACCATGTCGCGCTCCCTCCGCAAGTGGGGGCAACGTGCCTGCGGCTGTCGGCGCTGCCCGCGGAACAGCAAACCGGTTGGTGGCAGGCACAATTGGAACCAGTATTGAGCCTGCCGATACGGCACCACGGGCAGGCGGACGGCGGAGTGAGGCGGGAAGGGGTCGTCATCGCGAATGACGCTGAAGGGATCGCAGCCACCAACCGCTTGCTCAATCACGGTGCCGAGGTATGGCGTGTTTCCAGCGGCTGGTTCGGCGTCGTCGGGCAGCCCCGGGGAGTAGTTCGCGGGGTGGTTGGGGAAGCCGTTTCGGGACGCGCGGTTCCCGACGCTGGAGATCATCGAATAGCTCGGCCACGAATCGCGCTCTATGTGGGGCAAGGTGTGGACCAACGACATCACCTGCTCTCCGGTAGCGTTCGGTTTGCGCTGGAGCGGCTTGGGTTTCCTTATGTGCCGATCGAGGCCGAGAACGTGCGCGCCGGCGAGCTACGGCAGTTCCAACTGCTCATCGTGCCGGGAGGTTGGGGCCCGGAGATTGTCTACGGCTGGGAAGATCCAGAACCTCCCTGGCAGCGTCCCGGGACCCGCGACGGGCTCGGCGATGAGGGCCTGAGGGCGATCTACGCATTCGTGGAGAACGGCGGTCGGTATCTGGGCATCGGCTCCGGCGGCGGGATCCTCGCCTCGACCGAGTTCCTTGGCCTCGTGGATTCGGATCTTGTGGACGAGATGCTGGGGGAGGCACGCGCCTTCATCCAGGTTACCCAGGGCCATCCACTTTTCTACGGGGTGCGCTCATTTACAGACGAGAAAGGCAGCACAATACCAAGCCGGCTTGCCGTCCCATATTACTCGGAACCGTTCGCGGGTCTGCATGGTGGACCGATCTTCAAGGCCGGACCCCACGCTCAGGTACTTGCCGAATACGTTGCGATCGACGATCCGAAGAGCGTCCGAGAATCCGCGTATTTTGATGCGGAGGCACATACCCCCGCCATTCTCTACCAGCCTGTAGGACGTGGCTGGGCAGCTGTATTCGTCTTCGAACCGTATCTGCGGGGCGTCTGGCGAAGCACGCTTCCGCTTCTCGCCAACGCCGTCTTTCTGGCAGGCTTAGCCCCCTGATGAGCATCGTGATCGATGCCCACTCGGATACGCTGCTCTTTGTCAGTCGAGGGCTGTATCGCCTCAACGACGACAGCGCTGATGCCCAGGTCGACATCCCGAAGCTGCGGACGGGAGGGGTTACTGCACAAGTCCTAGCACTCTACGTCGAATCGGCGTACCAACGCGCGCCAGCTCACCGGACGTGCGAGCTCATAGACCTTGCCTATCGTGAGTGTGCGGCGGCCAGTTCCGCCATGCTGGTAGCAACGTCAGCAGCCGAGGTGCGGGCAGCCAAGACAACTAATCAGATTGCGCTTCTCCTCAGCATCGAGGGTGGGGAAGCGCTTGAGTGTAGCCTTGCGATGTTGCGGATCTATCATCGGTTGGGGGTCCGCCTGCTAGGACTCACACATAATCCGCGCAACCTCCTCGCTGATGGTCTCGACGCATCTGCCGCGCCCGGCGGTCTCACCCCGTTTGGGCGCGACGTGGTGACGGAAATGGAAAGGTTGGGCATCGTTGTTGACGTGTCGCACCTGGCGGAGCCCGGCTTCTGGGAGGTCATGGCCATGGCGGCGCGTCCCGTGATCGCCTCCCATTCCAAAGTCCGAGCAGTTGGGCACCCTCGAGGGCTATCGGATGAGCAGATCTTGGCGCTCGCAAAGACGGAAGGGATGCTCGGCATCAACTTGTATCGACTTCAAGAACTCGATGCCATTGTCGAGCAGATCGACCATGTGCGTGAACTTGTTGGGAGTGATTACGTCGGACTCGGCCTGGATTTCTATGGACGCGCTGAGGCTCCACGCGACCTTCAGGATATTTCGCAGTTGCCCCGCCTCTCCGACCGGTTGCAGCAGCGCGGATACCCGTCCAGGGAGATCGACAACATCATGGGGGAGAACTTCTTGCGGGTTTTCGGTGCGGTGACTGGCTGATCAGAGTGACGGAGGTGAGCGGTGAAGAAGATCGCATATCACTTGAACTGGCCCTCGTACGCACGAATCCCTAATGCCGTGAATGCTATCCGCGCAGGGAACTTGCTCTTCTTGTCGGGATGTTCCGCCGTAGATCCGGATGGGAACGTCGTCGGTTTGGGGGACATGGAGAAGCAGACGCGGCAGGCAATGGAGAACATGAAGGCGGCGCTTGACGCGGCCGGTGCGACATTCAAAAATGTCGTCCACATGGACACGTTCTATGCGGACCCCCGCCTCACGCAACAGATGATACATGTCCGCAGTTCCTACTTCTCATCGGAAAACCCATACACAACAACGGGCGTCCAGGTGGCGGGGTTCGGGAAGCCAGGGATGCTCGTTGAGATGGACGCAATCGCTGTCCTCGACGACGATCACGAGTAAGAAGGTTTGGTGATGCCTGTGGCGCCAAGCCGGGAGCGCGGAGAGGGAGGGGGTTGGATGACCCGTGAGTTTGCGGGGAAAGTGGCGATCGTTTCCGGCGCAGCGGCAGGGATCAGCAGTGTGATCCTCCGGCGGTTTGCCGAGGCCGGTGCGCGCGCCGTGATCGCCGACCTCGATGAGGAACGAGCGGCTGCCGCCGTTCAGCAGCTCACCGCGCAGGATCACGAGGTTCGATTCGTCCGCACCGACGTGCGAGACAGCGCGCAGGTGGACGCGATGGTTCGAACGGCGGTCGAACAATTCGGCCGGGTTGACATCCTGGTGCACGGCGCCGGGGTTGGCGTGCACAAGGACGTGGTGGACCTCACGGACGAGGAGTGGGATCTGCAGATCGACGTGCAGCTTCGTGGGGCCTTCCTGTTGAGCCGCGCAGTCGGCCGGCAGCTGATCGCGCAGGGACAGGGCGGCCGTATCGTCTTTATCGGGTCGACCTCCGGCAACAACGCGCGCGTGAAGGCGGGACCGCACGCCGCGTCAAAGGCCGGCGAGATCCAGCTCGCCCGCGTCATGGCCCTCGAGATGGGCCGCCACGGCATCACCGTGAACGTGGTATCGCCCGGCCTGACCGACATCGCCGGCATCTCGCGCTCGGTGCAGACGGCGGAATACCAGCGCGCCTTCGTCTCACAGGTGCCGCTGGGCCGCCTGGGCACGCCGGATGAGATCGCGGACGCCGTGCTCTTCTTCGCTTCAGATCGCGCCCGGTTCATCACCGGGCAGGTGTTGTGCGTGGATGGCGGGTACTCTGCAGGCAAGCTCGCGGTGCAAGGTCCTCACGTGGCCGCCGACTACGGGCAAAGAGGGGGGGGATAGGTAAGGACCCGCCGCAGCGCCCCTGTCCGGCCTGGGGGCAAACTGGCCCGTCAACATCTCGCTCACTCCTTCATGGCAAGCTATTCGTCGTCTGTGAAACATTGTCCAGGATTACATGGGCACGAAGTATAATTTTTCGGCGTATCCTGTGTTGAGCGACGTGTCCATCAGCAAATAGGCCGTGGTACTTCGAACGGGAGGGACCAGCATGTCACCCACCGCACCGGAGTGGCTGGTCGTCCATGCGTCCCACCTGATCGATGGGACGGGTTCTCCGCCCATCGAGCACCCCACCGTGGTCGTGCACCGGGGTGTGATTGACGCCATCCATGCCGGCACCGCTCCGCGAGGAGGGTGGCCCTCGGAGACGCCCGAGCTCGACTTGGCCGGACACACGCTCCTGCCCGGCCTGATCGATGCCCATGTCCACCTTGTGCTGCCGGGCGATGGGACCCCGTTTGAAGATTCCGTGCGGGAACCGGACGGAGTATTGTTGACGACCGCCATACGCAACGCGCAGATTGCGCTCCGGGCCGGAATCACGACGCTCCGGGACTGCGGCGGCATGCGCGACACGACACTCGAGCTGCGGCGGGCGCAGCGTCTCGGGTATGCCGTCATTCCCCGGTTGCATCTCTGTCGCTGTCCCGTCACGATCACGGGCGGCCACTGCTGGTATTTCGGTGGCGAAGCGGACGGCCCCGAGGGCATGCGACGCATCGTGCGCAGGTTGGCGAAGGCCGGGGTGGACTACATCAAGATCATGGGTAGCGGCGGCGGCACCCTCGGAACCTACTCGTCCCGGCCGTCATATACAGTCGACGAACTCCGCGCTGCCGTTGAAGAAGCTCATCGGCTCAACCGCCGTGTCGGCATCCATTGTACCTGTGCTCAGGCTACCCGGAATGCCATCGCCGCGGGGGCGGACCACATTGAGCACGCGATTTTCCTTGCCGATGAGCAAGGACATCAGCGGTTCGAGCCGGACGTCGCCGATGCGGTTGCGCAGCGCGATGCCGCAGTCACATCGACCCTCTGCGTCGGTCACTTCCTCGTGAACGCGCTCTCGGCAAGGGAGAACAGAACGCCGGAGGAACGATCCGCCGTGGAGCGGTGGCGGCCGATGAACGACGGCAACATGGATAATGTCCGCCGTATGCGGCAGGCCGGTGTCCGCTACGTCGCCGGGACGGACGCCGGCTGGCGCTTCACCCCATTCGATGGTCTGGTGACCGAGCTAGAGCTGCTGCGAGAGGCCGGTGCGTCTGCCGGCGGTGCGATCGTGGCGGCGACGTCGGCAGCGGCCGCGGCAATGGGAATCGCCGATGAGGTAGGTGCCCTCCGGGAAGGCCTTCAGGCGGATATGATCGCCGTCGCCGGCGATCCGCTCGAGAACCTGGCGGTCCTGCGCCGTCCCGCGATGGTCATGCTCGACGGCGCCGTCGTCATTCGGAACAGCTAGGAGGACAATGCACACCACATGCTGCTGAAGAATGCGACCGTTATCTCAATGACGGGCCCGAATTCGGCACCGAGCGCGCCAGCCGATGTGCTCATCGAGAGCGGCCGGATCACGAAGATCGCGGCGCAGATCCCGGTGCCCGCGGACGGACAGGCGACCGATCTTCGAGGCAGGTTTCTTTTACCAGGGCTGATAGACGCGCACTGCCACATCACGGCGAGTGGGGACCACATTGAGGTCGAGCTTGCGCACGATCCCCGGGTCCGCATCCTGCGGGCGGCCCACAACGCCACCATGACGCTCCTCGCGGGGATTACCACAATCCGAGATACCTGCGGGCTCGATGACAGCGACATCGTGCTTAGAGATGCCATCTGTTCGGGACAGATCATGGGACCCCGGATCGTGGCGTGCGGGCGGATGATCACGATGACGGGGGGCCACGGTTGGTTCTACGGACAGGAGGTGGACGGGCCTGACGCTGTTCGGCGAGCCGTCCGAGAACGCATCAAAGCCCGGGCGGATTGGGTGAAATTCATGGCCAGTGGCGGGTTCGCCGAGGAAGGGGAGCAACCAGCCTCCAGCCAGTTAGATCCGGACGAGCTGGCCGCCGGCGTCCGCGAGGCCAACAAAGCGGGGCGAAAGACATGTGCGCACGCACACGGAGCCCCCGCCATCAAGAACGTGCTCCGTGCGCGGATCGACTCGGTGGAGCACGCCTCGTTCATGGATCAAGAGGCGATTGACCTCCTGCTGGAGCGTGGGGCCTTTATCATCCCCACCTTCTCGATCTACTACAAGATGAAGGAGACGGGAGCCGTCCACAACCTCGCTCCGTACCTGATCGATCTGGTCAACCGATCGTGGGAGCTCAAGATCGGTCGGTTTGTCGACGCCTATCGAGGGGGCGTGCGCTTCGCGGCGGGGTCCGACAACGGCTCACCCGTGGCGCCGCATCCCGACATCGCCACGGAGCTGGAGATCTTCGTGCGCATCGGGCTCAGTCCGTATGAGGCCTTGAAGAGCGCTACCGCCAGCGCCTCACAGCTGCTGGATTTGCACAATGAGATCGGGACAATCGAAGTAGGGAAGCGTGCAGACTTGGTGGTGCTCCGAGACGACCCCTTGCGCAATATTTCCGCAGTTCGCGGTGTGGAAGCCGTGATTAAAGACGGCAAAGCCTACTGGGTCGACGGGAGCGATGATCGAGTGACGTTTCCAGCTAAAGTGCTCCACGCATAAGGCTTCGCCGGGCAAGGAGCGGAGAAGCACGGCACCAAAGACACATGAGCGAATGTAAGGGGTGCGTGATGAAAACGACGGCCAAGGTGCTCCTTGTTGGAGTGGTGGTCCTGACCTCCGGCGTTGGGGTCGGGGCGCAGGGGGTTCCTGCGGGCGACCCCGCGGTTGCCGTGCCCGTCAGCGGGAAGGTCGCGATCGTGAACCAGGGAAGAGCCAACACCCAACTCGTCACGATCCTGTACATAGCGGGTGCCAGTACCACGCAGCAGTATGACGTAGACGTCACCCTGCCGGTGCTCGGAGTGTCGCTTCAGGGCGAGGCATCCGTGCAAATGAGCTCGCGAGCCACAGGCGTCGTGGCCGTCGCGGATGCTCATGCAACAGGTCAGGCGCGGAGTGTTTCGCTGCATGGAGCCGCGGGGGACACGACGGTTTCCCTCAATGTGGACCAGCCGATGCATGGGTTCGGATCGTACGATCCGGCCGAGGCCACGATCCACATCCGAGGAACAGGCGGTACGGGCATGTTCGACGGCATCAATATCGCCGGCGAATTGAAAGGATTCTTCCGACCCACGGGGACGCTCTACCTCAGCTATCCTTCAACCGGCGCGGCCCTGAGCGCGGTGGAGCGCGGTCTGGCGCAGAACGCCGCCCTCACCGCCGCTCAGCGCCTGGAGGCGCTGGAGCAAGCCAAACAGGCGCTCGCGCAGGCCAAACCGGCGACCTTCCCGCCTGACGACGCCACCCAGGCGATCGTGACGTCGACCATCCAGCGCGCGGGTACTCAGGTTCAGGTGGTGCTTCGGATTGTGGTCCCCGCAGGCGATGCTCGCCAGATGGTGAAGGTCGTGGCGGTCGAGCCAAACGGCCTCGCCAGGACGGTTTACCAGGGCTCGCACGCCCCCGGGGAGGCGGTCTCCGCGCTGGCAACCGGCACACCCCCGTTTGTCGTGCAAGTGTACGTCGCCGGTACGCTGGCGAAGCAGATCACGGCGCCGGTCCAGTGACCGCGCCAACTTAGGTGCGCGGGATCGATTTGGCCAGATGGTATTGGCCGATCGCTCTGGCGATGTTCGCTGCGCGACGCGACTTGTGTGGCTTGCTGTAGCCGAAGTAATTGTCGCATACCACATCGATGAGGAAACGACTTGCGAGTTCATATGTGATTTGGATTGTGGCACGCAGGAACATGCGCTTCTCATCCTCCCGCACTGGCGTGCCCCAACCCTGCCCGTAGCCGGTCATCGCTGCATGAAATATGCCGACATCAAAAATTGCCTGCGGATCATCCTCCGCGGTCCGGTTGCACCACGAACGCATGCTATCACCGAGGTCGATTGCCCGAAAGTGCCTCATAATGGTGTCGAAGTCAATGATGCCGAACGCCCGCCCCGCTTCGTCAAATAGAATATTTGAGATCTTCAAATCACCGTGAATGATCTGCTTTCTCTCCGGCGCAGCGTCTGCTGTCAGGATGATGCCGGGCACGGTGGCCAGCACGTCCTCGGCAATGTGCCGCAGCGGCCGAGGCAGCTTGGCCGCTATGGCGCGGAGCTTGTCCAGAACGTACGCCGTGTCGTGAAAATGCTCAATGCTCCCCTCTGGCTCGAGCGAGAGATCGCGCAGGTGGCGATGCATCTCCCCCACGATACGACCCGCTTCCATCGCCGTGTCGGTTGATTCGATCGCATCGAAGATACGGCCAGGGATGAGGGGATACAGCCGCCATCGTCCGCCAGAATCGTCTCGCACCGCCGTCTGTCCGTCGATAGTTCTCATGAGATTGGGTACGCGCATTCCGCATTCGGCGAGATGCTCTGTGACGATGCGCATGTCCTCAAGTGCCTCGGTGGATACGATTTCATGCAGCCTTTGGAGGACGAATTCCCTCTCTCCCGACCCAACCCGATAGGTGTGATTGATCAGCCCGGTGCCGAAGCGTTGAACGCCCGTGGGAGCCGGGATGGGAAAGCGGCCGAGGATACTCCTGGGTCGGGGATGGTGACGGCGTCGTGCTCCCCGGAGGCTCACTTGGGGGAAGGCCCTTGGCTGATGGAAGTCGGGTGTGGAGCCTTCCGTTGGATGGTAGGCGAGAAATTGGTCGCGGACGATGATGAAAGCGTTGAGGGCATTTGTGCGCTGCGGCACCATTTGCCAGGGAATGACGATAGAGGATCGCCAGCGTCCTGAATCCTCAGGCGCAGAGGGGAGCCACTCGAGGGTCGGGCGAAAGTGCTCGTATTCATGATCGCGGATGCGCGGGGCGCGCTTGCAGAAGTCGAGGACAAGAAAGTGCCCGCCCGCGCCAAGTTCGACTTCAAGATATTTCCTCGAACCGACGATGAAGCACTCCACAACGTCGTACTGCCACAGATTCGCGACACGCGTGCCGGGCGGTTGCGCCGGGATGTTGGGTGAGACCTGGTGCGGCAGTACTGCGGTTATGGCCAGCCCCTCCGGAGTTGAGGACAACGTCACTGCCCCGTGGAGCCGCCTGTCGGGGCACGGCACCCCGTTCCAATAGTGGTCGATTTTTAGCGTCAATGCCTCGGGCGCGTGTGGAATGATCACAGCGCTCAGATTCTCACCTTTCTCACATCCTCAATGAGCCTGGTGATCCGAAGCGGTTGTGGACTTTCTCTGGTTGTGCATTTGCCACCTCTTCTCTGGCCCCCCTTATGCATGCGCGGGGCGTTGAGTGACACGGCGCGTGATCGCCGTGCCGGGGTGTTCGCAAGGGAGTCGTCAGCGTGCTCACGAAACGTCCTGGGCAGCGCTGCCTGTTCGATGGGGGGTATGCATGATGTCGATTCGGATCCTGACGGCGTGCGCACTAGCACTGGCGCTGGCGGCCGCCGGACCAACCATGGCCACCGGGGCAACCGCCTTGACGATCGATCTGCAGGGGGATCCGGCGACGCTCGACCCCGGGCGTCAGTATGATACCAACAGTTACGACGTCTACCGAAACATCTACGACAACTTTCTACACCGCAACCCGCAAACGAGCGCAATCGAGGCCTATGTCGCCACGGCGTGGAAGGCCGTCACCCCAACCGAATGGCACTTCACCATTCGCAAAGACATCAAGTTCCATGACGGCACACCGCTGGTTGCCGCCGATGTGGAGGCGACCCTCGAACGCATTCTCGATCGCCAGTTCAACAGTCCTCAGTACGCCAACTTTAATGCGATCGCGAGCGTCAAGGCTACGGGACCGGATGCGCTCACCATCATCACCTCGCGGCCGTACCCTGTGCTGCTCGCCCAGCTCGTCAACCTCAGCATCGTTTCCAAAGCATACGTAGCGGCCCATGATCAGCCGTACGTCAACGCGCATCCGATGGGGAGCGGTCCGTACCGCTTCGACGCCTGGCTCCGCGGCGACCACGTCACGCTGCGTGCGGTCCCTGGCTACTGGAGAGGCCGGCCGCAGATCGAAGAGGTTACGTTTCGGACAGTACCTGAAACTGCGACGCGCGTCGCCGACCTGCAGTCCGGACGGGTCCAGCTCGCGCTCGGCCTCACTTCTGATGACGTCAAGACAATCAAAAGCGACCCCAAACTCCAACTGCTCGGCGGGGCGACCGAACGTGTCGCGTACCTGGCGTTCAACGCGCTGGGACCGAGCCCGATGCGGGACGTGCGGGCGCGGGAAGCGATCGCACACGCGGTGGATGCCCCCTCGCTGATCCGGATCCTACTCGCCGGCTATGCCCGATCGGTAACCGCGCTCCTAACGTCCCGCCACTTTGGCTACGATGCGAAGATCCCGGGCTACCCTCACGATCTCGCGAAGGTGAAGCAGATGCTCGCCGAGAGCGGTCACGCGGGCGGCCTCACGCTCGTGTTTACCACCTCGCCGACCTACGACCAACGCATCATCCAGGCGATCCAGGGACAACTCGAGCAGGCGGGCGTGACCGTGAAGACCCAGTCGTATGACTTCGGCACCTATCTGCAGAAGATCCAGTCCCCCCAACACGACTGGGGGGACCTGCGCTACGGGCAGTGGTCGTGTTCCTGCCTGGACGCCGACGGCGTCATCTATCCGCTGTTCCACACCGGGAGCATCTGGTCGAGCTACAGCGATCCCGCCTTCGACAAGGCGGTCGATGACGCCCGCTCGACACTTGATGCGGCGGCACGGAAAGCCGCCTATTCGATCGCGCTGAACGTTCTCCAGCGGGATGTCCCCGACGTGCCGCTGTGGGAGGTCGTCGCGCTGTACGGGGCGGACCGGAACCTTCACTGGCATCCGACTGTGGACGAGCAACTCTTCGTCGCCGATATGGCTCTCGGGCATTAGACCCGGACGGTAGCGCGGGAAGACGGTCGAGCGAGACCATGGGACGTTTCCTGGCCGGGCGGTTGCTGCAGGCAGTTGCCGTCCTATGGGGGGTCTCGACGATCGTCTTCGTAATCGTCCGGTTCTCGGGCGATCCGGTGGCCCTGATGGTCCCTCAGGGCACGCCGGCAGACGTCATCGCCCAGATGCGGCACACCCTTGGGCTCGACCTGCCCCTCCATGTGCAGTACCTCCGTTTTCTTGCCGGGCTCGCGCGTGGAGACCTCGGGACCTCCTATGTTCAGGACACGCTAGCGCTGCCGCTGGTGCTTCAGCGGCTTCCATATACTATCGAGCTTACCGTGGCGGCGTTCGGGCTTGCCCTCGCCGTCGGCCTCCCTCTCGGCGTGGCTGCGGGCATTCGCCGAGGCGGGGCGTTCGACCGCCTCGCCCTGCCTCTCATCCTCATCGGCCAGGCGATGCCGTCGTTTTGGACCGGTCTGCTCCTCATCTTGATCGTCAGCGTTCGGTGGCACCTGTTGCCATCTTCTGGGTCTGGAACGCTACCGACATTAGTGCTCCCGTCCATCACGCTCGCCTGGCTGTCCCTCGCCACCATCGCGCGGATGAGCCGGTCGGCCGTGCTGGA